>NZ_JASATR010000006.1:0-184042 GCF_038440395.1 Aeromonas sp. OTU364 | reverse complement strand
CCGTCGCTGGCCAGGACGCTGAAGCTGTAGCTGGACTGGGTCTCGTGATCGGGGTTGCCGAGCAAGGTGACCGCGCCGGTGGTGGCGTTGATGGTGAACTTGTTGGCATCGGGACCGGCGAGGCTGAAGGTCACGCCGGCGCTGATGTCGGCGCTGTCGTCGGCGGTGGCGGTGTAGACCACCTGGCCAGCGCCGCTGTTTTCATTGAGAGCGGCAGCGGTGCCGCCGGAGGTGATGGTCGGTGCGATCTCGTCGAGGTTGTTGACCGCGAGGGTGACGGCCTGCTCGGTGGCCGGGTTGACACCGTCGCTGGCCAGGACGCTGAAGCTGTAGCTGGACTGGGTCTCGTGATCGGGGTTGCCGATCAAGGTGACAGCACCGGTGGTGGCGTCGATGGTGAACTTGTTGGCATCGGTACCGGCGAGGCTGAAGGTCACGCCGGCGCTGATGTCGGCGCTGTCGTCGGCGGTGGCGGTGTAGACGACCTGGCCGGCGCCGCTGTTTTCATTGAGAGCGGCCGCAGTGCCACCGGAGGTGATGGTCGGTGCGACCTCGTCGAGGTTGTTGATGGTGATGGTGAAGGTCTGCGCCTTGCTGGAGCCATCGGCACTGGTGGCGGTGACCTCGATATTCACGCTGGCACCGAGGGCTTCACGGTCGATGGCGGCTGCGACGGTGATCACGCCGGTGGCGGGATCGATGTCAAACAGGCCGCCGGGATTGCCGGACAGGCTGTAGGTGACGGCGTTGGTGGTGGCGTCTGCGTCGCTGGCAAAGGCGGTGATGCCGGCCAGGGAGCCGATGGCGATGTTCTCGTCGATGGCATTGGCGGCAGAGTTGGTGTCGGTCGGGGTAGTGACATCGAACTCGTCGACATCGTTGATGGCGATGGTGAAGGTCTGCTCATCGAAGGCACTGCCATCGGAGACGCGCACCACCACTTCATAGGTGTTGTCGCCGTTGCTGTCGCTCGGATTTTCCCGGTTGGGCGCGTTGACAAACGACAGGGCGCCGGTGTTGGGATTTATGGTGAAGAGTCCTGCATCGGCGCCACCGACTATGGTGTAGGTCAGCAGCGCACCGACGTCCGGGTCACTGGCCGTCACTGTGGTGACCACAGTGGTGTTTTCGTCGATGGCCAGAGCAGCAGAGCTGCCGCCCCCGTCGGAGGTGATGGTGGGGCCGTTGTTCTGCACACCGAGGAAGTCGGTGTTGCTCAGGTCCTTGAGACCGTCGAGTTTGATCACCAGATCGGCCTGGCCATCGCCGTTGGTATCGGCCTTGATGTAGGTGGCATTCTGACCGGCGTTCTGCTCGTACCAGACACCGTTGATCAGGGAAGTGGTGCCTCCCCACTTGAGGTCGGTGGAACCCAGCAACGGACGCAGGTCGATCTTGTCGTTGTCCGAGTTGGCGTCACGCACACCGGAAAAGTCACGGATAGTATCCATCCCGCCACTATTGGATTCCATCGCGCTCTGGTAGACGAAGAGGTCATTGCCGCTGCCGCCGCTCAGCAGATCGGCGCCATTGCCGCCCTGGATGGTATCGTCACCGCCTTCACCGTAGACGGTGTCGTTGCCGTTGCCGGCATAGATAGAGTCGTTGCCACCACTTGCATGGCCATCGCCGTTGTCGCCATAGATGGTCTCCGAGCCATTGCCGCCGTAGATGGTGTCGCTGCCGGCGATGGCCCGGCTCTGCTGCCGGTAGTCATCCCAGCCGTCGCCGTAGATGACGTCGTTACCGTTCTCGCTGTTGACGAGCGATGTCCCGATGACGTCATTGCCGGATCCACCATAGACGAGGTCTTGGCCGTTTCCGCCGGAGAGGGTATCGTCCCCGAGCCCGCCGTAGAGGGTATCCTCGCCGTTGCCGCCCAGCAGGGTGTCGCTCCCGCTGCCGCCGTCGAGCATGTCACTGCCATTGCCTCCATCTATGAGGTCGGTTCCTGTGCCGCCAATGAGCGAGTCGTTTTTATTGGTGCCGCTGATGTCAGCCATGGGTCTGCTCCTTCAGAAAGCGGGAAGATGATTCGGTATGGAGACAAGATCGCCGTCCTGGCCATCTGCTCTTGTACCGCGTAACACTTCACCTGGTGCAACTGTCGGGGATCTCTTTCACCAGCAGTTGCAGGTCTTTGATTTTGATGGCCATACCGGTGAGAGGGCCGTCCCGGTCTCGCCGCACTATCTGCCCGCAACACCGGATCTTCATGGCACCGTGCGTCACCCCGGGATCGAGATCGAAGCAGACGTCACTCCCTTCGTTCTCAGGCGTGGCAGCCTCCTCGAGTTGCAGGTAGCAGCCCCCGATGCTGATGTCCCGGGTGAACCCTGTCTGGCCCGAGAGCCGGACAGGTATCACCGTCCTGATGCGATCATGCTGACGAGCATGGATATGTGTGGGTGTTGTCATGCCGATTAGCCTAGGCCAGAAGGGGAAGATGAAAAATGGAAGAATCAGACCGATTTATGTGGGACAAAGTGACGATCGACCCAGGACAAAACCAGGATATTTCGACTAATTTGAGAGGGGACCATTGTCAGGCAGGATGCCTGTCACGTTGTCGTAGGTGTTGGGGAGCGGGGTATGGATACCAGAATCAATGTCATCGTGATCTGCGACTTGCCGATAGTCGCATGGGGTTTGCGCGGGGCCATTAATGCACAGCCCAACGAGATGGACGTCATCGCCTGCGTGGCCGATCCCGTCGAGGCCGTGCAGTGGATGGTGCCAGGCAAGACATGTGTCGTCCTGTTTGATCTGGATGGTCGCAATGGCATCGACCAAATACCTTCCCTGCTGTGCGATACCCACGTGCGCGTGCTGGTGATCGCCACAGCGGAGGGCACTGAACTGCAGGAAAGAGCGGTATTGGCCGGGGCCTGCGGCGCCATCAGCAAGCGGGAACCGGTGGAGGTGCTGTACAAGGCCATCCGCAAGGTGCACGGGGGCGAGTACTGGGTCGATCGCGCCGCCACCGAGCGGATCCTGATGGCCATCGCGAGGGAAAAGGGGGCTCACCATGCCGAGCAGGCGAAGATAGCGCGGCTGACCCGCAAGGAGAGACTGACCATCGCGGCCATTACCCTGGGCGTTGATGCCAATACCCTCGAGATCGCGCGGCGCCTCAACATCAGTGAGCACACCCTGCGCAATCACCTGACATCCATTTATGCCAAGTTGGGCATTCGCAATCGAATGGGCCTCTATGCCTATGCACAGAAGCATGCGCTGACAGAGCAAGGCTCCCAGACCTGAAACGCCTGTCGGCCTCCCAAGGCAGCGATGCTCTTGCCGCAGGCCACCGGGGCCCGCGTGATGAAGGGGGCCGGGCGCCCTTGTCGGGTGGAGAGTCAGCTATGGCCTTGGCAAGAGGAGGAGGACATGGATGGCTGTGGGCAGGGGAAGGCCCATCAGAGTTCGTGGGCGTGGAATCCCTTGCGATAACGGGCTTCGCAGCGCGGGCAGCGTTGCAGGCTGGGATCCTGATCCAGCTGCTCGATGGCGAGCGGCTCCTCGCAATCGGAGCAGAGGCCATAGAGACCCAGTTCCATCTGGCAGAGCGCCGCGTCGAGGCGCTTCAGCCGTGCCACGCTCGACTCCACCTTGGGCAAGTCGAGGCGACCGGTCAGGTCCACCAGCTGATCCCGCTCGCAGGATGCCACCTTCTGTGCCCAGTCGTCACGTCGACAGGCCTTGAGCTGACCTATCAGCGCTTCTCTTGTTTGTGCCCAATCGGTCAGCAGGCGCTCACGCCATTCGGCCAACCGGGCTTGCGTCACTTCACACACAACAGCCCCCAAAGACGAGTGATAAAACTCGGCCAGTATAGGGAGGCGTGTGGATTATCAAGATGACATGAGTCAAGTAAAGGTCGGTTAGCTCACAGTTTTCGCGGCTTGCAGCAAGGCGTCCCGGATAGGTCCCGTCTCCTTGTGCAGACGAATATCCTGAAAAAGTACGGCTGCCTGGGGATATTCACGCTTGAGGTAGCTGAACCACTGCTTGATGCGGCTGGGGTAGTAGTCGGCCTTGTCGCTCGCCAGATCCTGCTCGGTATAGGCCACCATCAGCTGCAGCACCTCGGCCCAGTTCATGTGGGCACAGCCGGTTTTCATCACGTTGGCCAGGTTGGGCAGGGAGATGGCGCCGCGGCCCACCATGAGGGCGTCGCAGCCGGAGACGCTGGCGCAGGCGAGGGCATCCTTGTGATCCCAGATCTCGCCATTGGCGGTCACCGGAATGGGCAGGGCGCGGCGGATGAGATCCACGTATTCCCAGTGCGCCGGCGCCTTGTAGCCTTCCCGCTTGGTGCGGGCATGGACAGCGAGCTCGTTGGCACCCCCCTGATAGACCGCCTGGGCGTTGTCCATGTAGAGCGCCTTGTCGTCGTACCCCAGACGGATCTTGGCGCTCACCGGCAGGTGGGCAGGGACGGCTTCGCGCACCGCCTTGACGATGCGATAGACGGTCTCTGGCTCCTTGAGCAGCACGGCCCCTCCCTTGCTCTTGTTGACCGTGGGGGCGGGGCAGCCGAAGTTGAGATCGACCCCGGGGGAGCCCAGCTCGATGGCGCGCACCGCATTCTCTGCCAGCCATTCGGGGTGCTGGCCCAGCAGCTGCACCCGCACCGGGGTGCCGGCGCGGGTCTTGCCATCCTGCTTGAGTTCGGGGCAGAGGCGATGGAACACCTTGGCGGGCAGCAGCTGATCGACGACCCGGATGAACTCGCTGACACAGAGGTCGTAATCGTTGACGGAGGTGAGTACCTCCCGCATCAGGTGATCCAGCACCCCCTGCATGGGGGCCAAAATAACGCGCATAGCTGCTTCCGAAGACAAGGGGAGAAAAAAGAGCGCAGATTGTAGTGGCAATGGCTGGCGTTGTCAGCCGTCTGCCCACTCGATGAGCCTAATCGACTGCCGCTGCATGGGCCGGACTGTCAGCTTCCGGGCCAACTCTGTTAGGCTAAAGGCAGAGATGCATTCAGAGGAGTACCCATGAAACGCTGGTGTCTGATGGCCCTGGGCTGGCTCGCCTTCGCCACCGGGATAGTCGGGATAGTCCTGCCCCTGCTGCCGACCACCCCCTTCATGTTGCTGGCGGCGGCCCTCTTTGCGCGCTCGTCGCCCCGTTTTCACCGCTGGCTGCTGGCGCACCCCTGGTTCGGGCCCCCCATCCATGACTGGCAGTTGTATCGCGGCATTCGGCGCCATGCCAGACGCCGTGCCATCCTCTTCATCCTGCTCTCCTTCTCGGTGTCGCTGCTGGTGGTGCCGCTGCCCTGGGTGAGGCTGCTGCTGGTTGTCATAATGGTGATCCTGCTCACCTGGTTAATGCGTCTGCCAGTGCTGGAGCCGGTTGCAATGGAGAAGTGAAATCCCTAAGCTATTGCGGCAATAATGCTATGGAGTCGGCCTGTCATTTTTTGCATGACGGGCCTTTTTATTGCCCGCTGGCGGGCAGCGCAAGAGACGCCACGCCTGGGCTCAAAAATAAGCGGTCAAATAATGAATCCGGATACCCTGAAGTTTATCGAAGCGAGCATCAAGACCATTCCCGACTATCCGAAGCCGGGCATCCTGTTTCGCGACATCACCAGCCTGATCGAGAATGCCGAGGCCTTCAAGGCCACCATAGATCTGCTGGCCGAGCATTATCGTGATCAAGGGATCACCAAGATCGTCGGCACCGAGGCCCGCGGTTTCATCTTCGGCGCCCCTGTGGCCTTCGCCATGGGACTGGGCTTCGTGCCGGTTCGCAAGCCGGGCAAGCTGCCCCGCGCCATCATCGAAGAGTCCTATGCCCTCGAGTACGGCACCGACACCCTGCAACTGCACACCGACGCCATAGTGCCCGGTGACAAGGTGCTGGTGGTGGACGATCTGCTGGCCACCGGCGGCACCGTCGATGCCACCGTCAAGCTCATTCGCCGCGCCGGCGGTGAAGTCGCCGATGCGGCCTTCATCATCTCCCTGCCGTCGCTGGGTGGTGATGCCCGCCTGACCGCCGCTGGCGTCAAGGTGGTCTCCCTGGTCGAGCTCGCGGGCGAGTAAGGCCCTCTGGCAGGCGGGCCTCGTCAACCCGCCAATGCCCCGAACCGGTGCCTGAACGGGCACCGGTTTGAAAATCAAGCGATCCCTCCCACGGCGGCCGATAGCCAATACAGCCCGCCCTCCATTTGTGTTAGCATCCTGCCTCAATGCCTCGTTTTCCAGCATCGAGATCTATGAGCTATCAGGTTCTGGCGCGTAAATGGCGCCCCCATACGTTTGAACAAGTGGTTGGCCAGCAACATGTGCTGACCGCCTTGACCAATGCCCTGGATCAGGGACGGCTGCATCATGCCTACCTGCTGAGCGGCACCCGCGGGGTCGGCAAGACCACCATAGCCCGCATCCTGGCCAAGAGCCTCAACTGCGAGCAGGGGATCAGCAGCCACCCGTGCGGCGTATGCGACACCTGCCGCGAGATCGATCAGGGCAACTTCGTCGATCTGCTGGAGATCGATGCGGCGTCCCGCACCAAGGTGGAAGACACCCGGGAGCTGCTCGACAACGTGCAGTACCGCCCGGCCCGCGGCCGCTTCAAGGTGTACCTCATCGATGAGGTGCACATGTTGTCGCGTCACAGTTTCAATGCGCTGCTCAAAACCCTGGAAGAGCCGCCTCCCTATGTGAAGTTCCTGCTGGCCACCACGGATCCGCAGAAGCTCCCCATCACCATCTTGTCCCGCTGCCTGCAGTTCCACTTGAAGAGCCTGGATCAGACCCAGATCGCCAGGCAGCTCGAATGGGTACTGGATCAGGAGGGTCAGCCGTTCGAGCCCCGCGCCCTGCTGGCCCTGGCCAAGGCCGCCGACGGCAGCATGCGCGATGCCCTGAGCCTCACCGATCAGGCGCTGGCCCACGGCAACGGCAGCGTGCGGCTGGAGAGCGTGCTGACCATGCTGGGCACCCTCGACCATCACCACCTGCACCAGTTGCTGGAGGCTGTGCTGCGCCAGGATGCCCCGGCCACCATGGCCAAGATCACCGAAATCGCCACCCTGGGACCGGACTTCGATCAGCTCCACGCCGAGCTGGAAGCCTTGCTCCATCGCGTCGCCATGGCCCAACTGCTCCCTGCCAGCGTGCAGGAGCAGGGGGCGGATGCGGATGCCTTGCTGCAGCTGGCGGGGGCCATGAGCCCGGAAGAGGTGCAGCTCTGCTACCAGATAGTGCTGGGGGGCCGCAAGGACTTGCCCTGGGCACCCGATGGCCGCACCGCGCTGGAGATGACCTGCCTGCGGATGCTGGCGTTCTCGCCGCGCCGCGAGGCGGTGCACCCCGCCAATCTGAGTGCCTTGCCCGTGTCCATGGGCGCACAGCCCGGGGCGGGGAGGGAGGCCGTATCGGCCCTGCCGGGAAAGCCGTCAGGGGCTGAGCCAGCCCCGCATCAGGCCGTAACGGCGGCCAGCATGGCCGCGTCCGCAACCCTGGCGCCGACAGCGCCGCTCTTGGCTGTGCAGGCAGACGAGCCGGCTGCCGACAACGATGAGGCGAGCGCTGCCCTCTTTGCCGAGCAGCAAGAGCTGCTGCAAGCCGCCCAGCGGATGGGGTACGAGGCGCAGCCGATGCAGCCTGAGCCCGAGATCGGTGGCGCCCCCCGGACACAGGAAGCGCAGCCCCCTGAACCCGAGCCGCCGGTTGCCTCCCACGAGGAGGCCCTGCCGACGGCGGCTCCTGCCATAGCCCCTGAACCCGAGGCGGCCCCCTCGGCGGCCTCCAGCATGCAGAGCCTGCTGGGCAAGCGCAATCTGCTGCGCAGCCGGCTGCGGGGGGACGCCGGGGCGGCGACCGTCTCTGCGCCCCCCAGGGCGACGCCGAGCAAACCGGCTGCGCCCATGGCCATTCCCGCCGTGCCACCCGTGGCACCAGCACCCTCTGCGCCTGCCAGGCAGGCCGCTGCGGCGCCCGCCTATGCCGGGCCCATGACGGGCTATGAGGATCTGCCGCCCCTCGAGGCCTATGACGACAGCAGCAGCGATTACGAGGAGTATCTGAGTCAGGGCTTTGGCTACGGGCCGGCCAGTGCCCCCGCAGCGCAAGCGGCGCCAGCGCCCAGTGCAGCGCAGAAGGCCAATTCCGCCTCGGATGACCTGCCCCCCTGGGATCTGGATGGCGCCCCCGCTAGGGCTGCCGCTGCTACCGTCGCCGCGGCACCGGCAGCGCCGGTTGCGACGCCTCTTTCTGTGCCCGAAATTGCTGTGCCCGAAAATGCGCAGCCCACGACCGCCCAGGTGATGGAGACCATCGACTGGGATGAGCTGGAGAGTGACGCCCAGCCGGCGGAGGGGGAGGAGATCGCTCGCCTGATCCCCTCTTCCCTGCTGGTCAATTGCGGCGACGCTTGGGCAGAGCTCATCGCCCGCACCGGGGTCGGTGGCCGGTTGCGTCAGCTCGCCATCAACTCTGTGATGACCCGCCAGGGGGAGCTGGTGTCCCTGGTGCTCAAGCCGGAGCAGCGCCACCTGGTCAGCGACAGAGCCCTGGCCGATCTGGCCGGTATCATAGGCCCGGAGTTCGGACAGCCGGTGCGTGTCGAGGTGACCCTGGGCACGGATCCGGCGCGGGAGACGCCGCTCGAGATCGAGCATCGCCTCTATCTGGGGGTCCGTGAGCAGGTGAGCCGGGATCTGGCAGACGATCCCAATGTGCAGTTCCTGCAGCAGCGATTCGGCGCCGTGCTCCATCCCGAGAGCATCGAGCCCCTGAGCCGTTGAGCGCTATGAGTTAAATCCCATGCCGGGACCCGAGTCCCGGTTGAAAAATCTTTTGGCTGCCCCCATATCCGGGGTAGAACAAGCCCACAGCCCGGCGCTGGATGCCGGATTTCAAGACGAGAGACGACCTATGTTTGGTAAAGGTGGAATGGGTAACCTGATGAAACAGGCCCAACAGATGCAAGAGCGCATGCAGAAGATGCAAGAGCAGCTGGCTCAGATGGAAGTCGTCGGCGAAGCCGGCGCTGGCATGGTCAAGGTCACCATGGCCGGCAGCCACAGCGTGCGCCGTATCGAGATAGATCCGAGTCTGATGGAAGATGATAAGGAGATGCTGGAAGATCTGGTCGCCGCCGCCGTCAACGACGCAGTGCGCCGGGTGGAAGAGCAGAACAAGAGCAAGATGGGCGAGCTGACTGGTGGCATGCAACTGCCCCCAGGCTTCAAGATGCCCTTCTAAGGGCTGAACGCCTTTCACATCTGGATGCCATGTCCATGGCGATGACGCAGCTGACAGGGTGCCTGCCCTGTCAGCTGCGTTTTGTTTTTTCCGTCTCCCGGTTTCCCGGGGCGTATTACTTGCTGCTCTGGACTGTGGTGTAGCTGTTGATCAGATTGCGATAGTCGGGGATGTGGTTGGCGAACAGGGTGCCCAGGCCCTCCACGTCATTGCGCCAGTCGCGGTGCAGTTCACAGGCGGCCCCAAACCAGGTCATCAGCTGTGCCCCGGCGGATGACATCCGATCCCAGGCCGAGTGGCGGGTTACCTCATTGAAGGTCCCCGAGGCATCTGTGATGACAAACACCTCGTACCCCTCCTCGAGGGCGGAGAGGGCCGGGAAGGCCACGCACACCTCGGTGACGATGCCGGCGATGATCAGCTGCTTCTTGCCGGTGGCCTTGACCGCCTTGACGAACTCCTCGTTATCCCAGGCGTTGATCTGCCCGGGGCGGGCAATATAGGGGGCGTCCGGGAAGCTCTCCTTGAGCTCCGTCATCAGTGGGCCGTTGGGCCCGTTTTCGAAACTGGTGGTCAGTATGGTCGGCAGCTCGAAGTACTTGGCCAGCGCGGCCAGCGCCAGGACGTTGTTGCGAAACTTGTCCGGTTCGATGTCCCGTACCAGGGAAGAGAGACCGGCCTGGTGATCCACCAGCAGCACGGCAGCCTTGCTCTTGTCGAGTTTGACGTAGGGCTTGTTCATGACTTTTCTCCAGATTGATGGCTAAGCGTTAACGTTGGGAATCCAGCACTTCGTTGTGTTGCACCACGGCTTGTGCCTTGCCGTAGCTCTCGATCAGCAACTGATAGGCGGGGAAGATCTTCGTATAGATGGCGGCCCACTCCATCGCATCTGCCCGGTTCCAGCTGCCTTGCAGCTCGGAAGCCACCGCCGCAGTGTCCATGGGGACCACGCCCGCCTGAACCACGCGAGCCAGGGTGATCTCCTGGGCCATCTTGGAGTAGGTGCCCGAGGCATCGACGACCGCAAACACCTGATAGCCCGCATTGACGGCGCTGATGGCAGGGAAGGCCATGCAGACGCTGGTGATGGTGCCGGCGATGATCAGCTGCTGCTTGCCGGTGGCCTTCACCGCCGCGACGAAATCGGGGTTGTCCCAGGCGTTGATCTCGCCCTTGCGCGCAACATACTGTGCGTGCGGCGCATGCTCGTGGATCTCCGGTATCAGCGGGCCATTCGGCCCTTGCGGGACAGATGCCGTGGTGATCACCGGAATATTGGCCAGTGTCGCCATCCTGGCGAGGGCGGCCGCGCGCTGGCGCAGTTCCGGCATCGGCATGTCGCCCACGGTCTGGAACAAGCCGCTCTGATGGTCGATCAGCAGCATGGCAACGTCATCTGGGTTGAGGACGGGTCTGGCGCCGCCGAAATTGGCTGGATTGCTCATGATAGTCTCCATTTGTTGGGGCTGAGGTTCAGCGTCCGATCTGGCCAAAACGGCCACTGTTGTAGTCATTGATGGCCTGCACAATCTCTTCCTGGGTGTTCATCACGAAGGGACCGTGGCCGACGATGGGTTCATCGAGGGGGGCGCCATTGAGCAGCAGCAGCGTGGTCTCCTCCTCGACCTCGATCACCAGTTTGCTGCCACGGCGCTCCATGACGGCCAGCTCGGCGGTGCGGACCGCGTGGCGGTTGCCGAGTCGAATGGCGCCTTTGAGCACAAAGAGGGCCGTGGTGTGCCCTGGAGGCAGTTCCAGCGTCACCTGATGATGGGCCTTCAGGCGCATGTCCCAGACGTTCATCGGGGTGAAGGTGCGGGCGGGGCCGCGGGTATCGCCGAGTTGCCCGGCAATGATGCGAGCCTCTCCTGCGCCCTCTGGCAGTGCCACGCGAGGGATCTCGTTGGCTGTGATGCCCTGGTAGCCAGGAGCCGCCATCTTCTCTTTGGCGGGCAAGTTCACCCACAGCTGCACCATTTCGAAGGCGCCGCCCGTTTGGGCAAAGGCCGGGCTGTGGTACTCCTCGTGGATAAGGCCGGATGCGGCCGTCATCCATTGCACGTCACCCGGGCCTATGGTGCCGCCGCCCCCCGAGGAGTCCCTGTGGGAGACGCCCCCTTCATAGACGATGGTCACCGTCTCGAACCCGCGATGAGGGTGCTGGCCGACGCCAAGCTGATGGGAGGTGGCCGGGAAATTGGCCGGGCCCGCGTAGTCCATCAGCAGGAAGGGGGACATTTCCTCCGCGATATCCTGGTAGGAGAAGATGCTCCTCACGGGGAAGCCATCGCCGACCCAGTGCCTCTCGTTGCTGCGCTTGATAAATGCCAGTTCTTTCATCTCAATGCCTCCGTTGAATCAATGGACACAGTGTAGAAAGTCGCCATTTACCGGACTAGATGGTTAAATAAGAAAACACTTTCTAATGAGTTGGAAAATGGACTTCAATCAGGTCGTCGTATTCGTCAAGGTGGTGCAAGCCGGCAGCTTCAGCGCGGCGGCGCGTCTGCTGGGGTTGCCAACCTCCACCGTCAGTCATCGGGTGGCCATGCTGGAGAAGCGTCTGGGCGTCACCCTATTGCAGCGAACCACCCGTCGGTTGCACCTGACCGATGCCGGGCAGATCTATTTCGAGCACGCCTCGGCCGGGCTGGCGCATGTGTTCGATGCCGAGGCCGCCGTGACCGAAGCGCGGGAGGAGCCCTGCGGGCTGCTGCGGATCACGGCACCCGTGGACATCGGCAACCTGATCCTGTCGTCCATCCTGGGGCAAATGCGCAGCCAGTGGCCAAAGGTCGACGTGGAGCTGGTGTTGATGAACAGCTACGTGGATCTGGTCGCGGAGGGCGTCGATGTGGCCATTCGTACCGGCCCTCTCAAGGACTCGACGCTGATCGCCAAGCAGGTGGGCATTGCGCGCTGGGCCCTGTTTGCGAGCCCCGATTACCTCGCCAGCGCCGGGATGCCAGATGCACCTCAGGCGTTGCGGCATCATGCCTGCCTGCAGTTCACGCCACTGGGCAAGGAGGCCTGGGTACTCCACGACGGGGTCGCCAACAGTGTGACCGTCTCACTGGCCCGGCAGACACTGATCAACGATGTCGGCCTGATCATGACCATGGTGCAGGCCGGCGGTGGGGTGGCACTGTTGCCCTCCTACCTGTGTCGCCAGGCCTGCGAGGAGGGGAGGCTGGTGCCTGTCCTGCCCGAATGGCATGGCAAGGCGGATCCCATCCATCTCGTCTATCCCAGGCAGCGCTTCATGCCCCCCAGATTGCGCGCCTTTGTGGATCTTGCCACGCTGACCCTGCGACAATGGCTCGAATGACAGGTCGCCGATGTGGTGACGGCTGCCAGCCCGCACAAAGAAACAAAGCGCCTGATGGCGCTTTGTTTCTTGATATCACGTCAACCTAGCTGAGCCAGCCTGTCGCCATGGCCAGTCGGCCGCACAGGGCCGCCAGCAGGATGCCAAGCAGGGTGCGCAGCAGCCAGATCACCACCAGCTGCCCCAGGCTCACCGGGATCTTGGTGGCCAGGATGCAGGGGATGGAGGCGGAGAAGAAGAGCACTGAACTCACCGAGACCACGGCGGTCACATAGCGCACCAGCAGATCCGCATCCTTGAGCAGAATGGCGGGCAGGAACATCTCAGCGAGCCCCGCCGAGAGCGCTCTTGCTGTCTCCAGCGGCTCTCCCAGATCCAGCAGCCAGGTGAGGGGCCACAGCAGCCAGCCCAGCAGATCGAACAGCGGCGTGTGCTGCGCCAGCAGCAGCCCCAGCAGGCCGACGGACAAGATGGTGGGCACCACGGCGGCGGCCATGTAGAGGCCATCTTTGAGGTTGTCCTGCAACTGCCGCAGCACGGGATCCGCCTGGCTGGACTGGGTGAGCCCGGAGGCGAGCGCCGCTTGCCAGCGGCTCATGCCTGCCGGCAGCGGCTCGTCGGTTTCGCCCTGGTGCGCCATGGTGCTGATGGGGGGGACCCGGGCCAGGATGGCGGTGATGACGAAGGTGATCACCAGGGTGGACCAGAAGTAGAAGTTCCAGTGCCCCATCAGGTTGAGGGTCTTGGCCACAATGATCATGAAGGCGGCGGAGACGGTGGAGAAGCCGGTGGCGATGATGACGGCTTCCCGTACCGTGTACTTGCCCGCGAGGAAGACCCGGTTGGTGATGAGCAGGCCCACCGAGTAGCTGCCGACGAAGGAGGCGACAGCATCGATGGCTGAGTGGCCCGGGGTGCGCCAGAGAGGGCGCATCACCGGCTGCATCAGCACGCCGATGAGCTCCAGCAGGCCGAAGCCGAGCAGGAAGGTGAGGGCCATGGCGCCTATGGGCACGATGAGCCCCACCGACATGGCCAGCTTGTCAAAGAGGAAGGGCAGGCGATCCGGCGTCATCAACCAGGCGGGGCCCCAGCCTGCCACATACATGATGGCCAGCCCCAGCCCGAGCAGCTTGAACAGGCTCAGTACCCTGTCAATGGGGCGGGCGCGCCAGCGACCATCCAGCAGCGGACTGATGGCGCCATAGGCGATCAGCAGCAGGATGAGCCCCAGGGCGAGCGGGCGCTGCGCCATCAGGAAGCCCGCCAGGTGATCCACCAGTATGGTGCTGCGCCCCGCGAGCTCGAAGGGCACGAAAAAGATGGCGATGCCGAGCACACTGGTCAGCAGCAGTTTGATGCCAGCCCCTGAGCGGGCAGGGGCGGCAAGTGCGTGTTCAGGTTCCATTTCCTCTCCTTGTGATCCACATGGTTCAACTCCCTTGATGACTGCATTTGTATATACAATATCGACGCAAGCTCAAGATTGAAACAACAAATACACTAAAAAGCAACATTTGGCGGGGTGGAATCCGTATGAGGCTTTTCTATGGAAGAGGGTGATGGCGGCACCCTGGGCAGCTCTCTGGCCGCGACAGAGCGGCCGCACAGGGACCGTCATGGCAAGAGAGGCGAGGTGGCAGGAAGGGCAGAACGGGTAAATAAAGCTTTTTCATAACGACCAAAAAAGCGGAAAACCTGAGCCCGGATTTAAACATTTTCACGGCCCTCATCGAGGGAGGCTTTCTTATAACTATTTATGAAATGGTCATAAAGCCTTTGTTCATTTGACTACTTTTCGAGTATCTCATTGCGGAGTAAGATGCCACTTCAATAAAAATAAGAATTAGGAGTTCGGGTGTGAAGGCATTAGAGAAAGAAAGGATATCGCCCTATATCAGCCAGTTATACGAGTGCGGTATTAATGATTCTGACATTAAGTTGGTGGTGGACCAATTTCGCGCCGACCTGTCCGGCAGTTCATCCCTGTTTTTATTGCGGGATGATGACAAGAGCGACGGAATAAAGCTCTTCTCCAGCGGTCTGACCGAGGCCCAGCAGCAATTTTATGTGCAACACCATCGCCAGGATGTGTGGTTCAATCATTACCTGGACAAGGGCTGCCAGGGGATCGTCAGTGCCAATACCATCTCCAGCTCGGTGGGGCTGCTGGCCAGCTTCGGTGCCCAGTTTGCGGCGGGCGGCGTCTGCCGGGTGAAGGGGCGGGGTCTCAGCACCCTGTGCAGTTACCGCGGCGCCACCCAGGATGACTTCAGCAGCCGGGATCTCACCTCGTTGACAGAGATCTATTCTGGTCTGGCCGCCTGGAGCCAGCATTATTGGAACCTGCTGGCCCTGGAAACCCAGAACTATCAGCTGCAGCAACTGGTGAAAAACCATAATAAACCCAGCGCCATCATAGATGACAAGGGGCATATTCATTATTCCAATGTGGCGTTCAACCGCATCGCCGATGAAAACGTCGAGCTGCGGGCGGTCAATGGTATTTTCTCTTTGCAAAATAAGGAGCAGCAACGCCAGCTCAAGGAGACCTTGAATGGCTTTGCCTATTTGCTGCCGGGCGCCAGCGCCTATATGTCGATTCCCCGCCAGTCCAACCTCAGGCCCTTGCTGATCCAGTGCACCCTGATGAGCGGCCTCAGCCGCTTCGAGCGTTACGTGGAAGTGGTATTGCGCGATCCCGAGCACTCCTTCAACCCGGACATAGAGGCGCTGGCCAGCCTCTATCCCTTGACCATTGGCGAGAAGGAGCTGCTGGTGCTGATGAGCAAGGGCTACAGCAGCAACGACATCGCAGAACTACGGGGCGTCAAGGTGGAAACCGTGCGCTCCACCCTCAAGGGGGTGTTCAAGAAGACCGATTGCCACAGCCAGAACGAGCTGCTGCTGTTGCTGCAATCCATCTCCTGATAGGCACCAGCTATGCTTGGAGTGAGCCGGACATAGTGCCCGGCTCGCGCCTCCCGTCGGGAGGCATGTCGGGGGAAGCGTCATGGAATCACTCAAGGCAAGGGATTATATGCAGACCAAGCCCATCACGTTCAGCGCGGACATGATGGTGCAAAATGCGGTCACCAAGTTTCTCAACAGCCATCAGCTCGGCGGCCCCGTGGTGGACAGCCTGGGGCACCTGATTGGCTGGGTGTCCGAGCAGGACTGCATTGCCGTCATGTTGAAAGAGGCCTATCACTGCGAACAGGTGGCCCAGGTCAAGGATGTGATGCGCAAGGAGGTGCTGGCCGTGGGGCCGGACACCAGCATCCTGGATCTGGCGGAGATGATGATGGGCCAGAAGCCGAAGATCTATCCCGTGGTGGAGGAGGGTCGCCTGCTCGGGGTGATCAGCCGCCACAACGTGATGCAGGCCATTCACGCCCAGCTTGGTACCTGCTTCGTGCATCAGGCCAGGGTCTGATCCGGTTTCGCCGGATCATCGGGAGCAGGCCGGGTGCCTGCTCTTTTTATTGCCCGCCGCGGCTTTGAACCTGGCAGGTGCCGCTTTAAGGCTTGCACCGCCCCCGCTCGCTCTTTAGGATCGCTCCCAGCTAATCGATATGGCCCCTCTGGGCACTTATTTAAGGAATTCCTACCTTGTCTCTCTCTATCGAGGCGCTGCGCCGCCGTCTCTCTGCCTGCATGAACCTCGACGCCCGCCGCCTCTCCAGCCGTCTGCACGGGGTCAAGAAGCTGCCGGAAGGCAAACAAGCTGCCGTGCTCGAGACCATAGCCGCCGATCTGGATGTTGCCGAGGGGCGCTACCAGTCCCGTCTGGCGGGCGTGCCCAGGGTCACCTATCCGGACAACCTGCCGGTCAGCCAGAAGCAGGCGGAGATCGCCAAGGCCATCAGCGAGCATCAGGTGGTGATCATCGCGGGCGAAACCGGCTCGGGCAAGACCACCCAGATCCCCAAGATTTGTCTCTCGCTCGGGCGCGGGGTCAAGGGCTATATAGGCCACACCCAGCCGCGGCGTCTCGCGGCCCGCACGGTCGCCGCCCGTATTGCGGAAGAGATGGAGTCCGAGCTCGGCCACTACGTGGGCTACAAGGTGCGCTTTACCGATCAGGTGAGCGAGCAGACCCACATCAAGCTGATGACAGACGGTATCCTGCTGGCGGAGATCCAGCACGACCGCATGCTGACCCAGTACGACACCATCATCATCGACGAGGCCCATGAGCGCAGCCTCAACATCGACTTCATCCTGGGCTACTTGAAGCAACTGCTGCCAAAACGCCCGGATCTCAAGGTGATCATCACCTCGGCCACTATCGATCCCCAGCGCTTCTCCCGCCATTTCAACCAGGCGCCCATCATAGAAGTTTCAGGGCGCACCTACCCGGTGGAGGTGCGCTATCGCCCGCTGTTTGCTGATAAAAAAAGCGGCGACAAGAGCGAGGGGTTGGAGGAGCGCGACGAGCTGCAGGGTATCTTCGATGCGGTGGAGGAGCTGGCCCGGGAGGGGCTGGGGGACATCCTCATCTTCATGAACGGCGAGCGGGAAATTCGCGATACCGCCGATGCCCTGCGCAAGCTCAACCTGCGGGATACCGAGGTGTTGCCGCTCTACGCCCGACTCTCCAACGCCGAGCAGAACAAGGTGTTCCAGCAACACGCCGGACGGCGCATCGTGCTGGCCACCAACGTGGCAGAGACCTCGCTGACGGTGCCGGGCATTCGCTACGTCATCGATCCGGGTACTGCCCGCATCAGCCGCTACTCCTGGCGCACCAAGGTGCAGCGCCTGCCTATCGAGCCGGTCTCCCAGGCCAGCGCCAACCAGCGTAAGGGTCGTTGCGGCCGGGTGGCGGACGGTATCTGTATCCGCCTCTACTCCGAGGAGGATTTCAACAACCGTCCGGCCTTTACCGACCCCGAGATCCTGCGCACCAATCTGGCATCGGTCATCCTGCAGATGCTGGCACTCGGCCTTGGCAACATGGAGGCGTTCCCCTTCGTCGAGCCGCCGGAGTCGCGTCATATCAAGGATGGCCTGACCCTCTTGAAAGAGCTGGAGGCGGTCAAGGAACTGCCCGGTACCCGCGAGCAGGAACCCAGGTTGCAGCTGACCGAGACCGGTCGCCAGCTGTCGCGCATTCCGCTCGATCCGCGGCTCGCCAAGATGGTGATCACGGCTTCGCAAACCGGCTGTCTGAGCGAGGTGATGGTGATCACCGCGGGCCTCAGCATTCAGGATCCCCGCGAGCGACCCATGGAGAAGAAGCAGGCCGCCGACGAGCAGCACAGGCGCTTCGAGGACAAGGATTCCGACTTCCTCGCCTTCGTCAATCTCTGGAACTACCTGAAAGAGCAGCAGGATGCCCTCGGCAGCAACCCGTTCCGCCGCATGTGCCAGAAGGAGTTTCTCTCCTACCTGAGGGTGCGCGAGTGGCAGGATATCCACTTCCAGCTGCGCCAGACGGTGAAAGAGCTTGGTTTTAAAGCGAACCATGAACCGGCGGATTTCAAGACGGTGCACTGCGCCCTGCTGACCGGCCTCTTGAGCCATATCGGCAACAAGGATCTGGAGAAGCCCGAGTTCCTCGGCGCCCGCAACGGCCGCTTCCACCTCTTCCCGGCCTCGGGTCTGTTCAAGAAGCCGCCCAAGTGGGTGATGGCCGCAGAATTGGTGGAGACCTCCCGCCTCTACGCCCGCATCAACGCCAGGATTGAACCCGAGTGGGTGGAGCCGCTGGCGGCGCACCTCATCAAGCTGCACCACAGCGACCCCCACTGGTCGAAGAAAAACGGCGCCGTCATGGCCAAGGAGAAGGTGACCCTCTACGGCCTGACCCTGGTTGCCGAGCGCACCATCAACTTCAGCCGCATCGATCCGGCCCAGTGCCGCGAGCTCTTCATTCGTCGCGCCCTGGTGGAGGGGGACTTCGAGACCCGCCATCGCTTCTTTGGCGAGAACCGCAAGCTCCTGGCCGAGGTGGAGGCGCTGGAGCACAAATCTCGCCGTCGCGACATCCTGGTGGATGACGAGGATCTGTTCCGCTTCTACGACGCCCGCCTGCCGGAGGAGGTGATCTCCGCTCGCCACTTCGACAAGTGGTGGAAGGAGGCGCAAAAGCAGGATCCCGAGCGGCTCAACTTCGAGAAAGAGATGCTGATGAAGGGGGATGCCGCCCACATCAGCGATCTCGACTACCCCAACTTCTGGCAGCAGGGGCGCCTCAAGCTCAAGCTGACCTACCAGTTCGAGCCGGGGGAGGCGGCGGACGGTGTGACGCTGCATATCCCGCTGCCGCTCTTGAACCAGGTGGAAGTCAAAGGGTTCGAGTGGCTGATCCCCGGGCTGCGTCATGAACTCTTGGTGGCCCTCATCAAGTCGATGCCAAAGCCGATGCGCAAGAACTTCGTGCCGGCGCCGAACTACGCCGATGCGCTGCTCGCCACCCTCAATCCCGAGCAGGGGCCGCTGCTGGACGAGATGGAGCGTCAACTTCGCCGCATGACAGGTGTCACAGTGCCCCGGGAAGCCTGGGACTGGGCATCGGTGCCCGATCACCTGAAACTCACCTTCCGGGTGGTGGACGACAAGCACAAGCCCATCGCGGAAGGCAAGGATCTGGAGGCGCTGAAAGAGTCGCTGCGCGGCAAGGTACAGGAGACCCTCTCCCAGGTGGCGGACGATGATATCGAGCAGTCGGGCCTGACCCTCTGGAGCTTTGGCGAGTTGCCGAAGGAGTACAGCCAGAAGCGCAGCGGCTTCGAGGTGAAGGCCTATCCGACCCTGGTGGATCAGAAGGACTCGGTCGCCATCCAGCTGGTGGAGAGCCCGGTGGCCCAGCAGCAGCTGATGTGGGCGGGCCAGCGCCGGCTGGTGCTGCTCAACGTGCCGTCCCCCATCAAGTATCTGCAGGAGAAGCTACCCAACAAGGCCAAGCTCGGGCTCTATTTCAACCCCTTCGGCAAGGTGAGCGATCTCATCGACGACTGCATCGCCTGCGGCTGTGACAAGCTCATCGAGCAGCACGGTGGCCTGGCCTGGGACGAGGCCGGTTTCGAGGCGCTCAAGGAGTATGTCCGCGCCGAGCTAAATGATGCGGTAGTGGAGGTGGCCAAGCAGGTGGAAGCCGTGCTGACCCTCTCTCATGAGATCAAGAAGCGGCTCAAGGGCAAGATGCAGCTCGACACCGCCTTTGCCATGTCCGACATCCAGCAGCAGCTCGGCAACCTCATCCACAAGGGGTTCGTGACCGAGACTGGCTGGCAGCGGCTGCCTGACTTGCTGCGCTACCTGCGCGCCATCGAGCGGCGCCTGGAGAAGCTGGCCATCGATCCCAACCGGGACAGGGTCCATATGCTCAAGGTGCAGAGTGTCGAGAGCGACTACAAGGCGCTGCTCGCCAAGATCCCGAAATCCCAGCCGATCCCCCCCGAGGTGGCCAATATCCGCTGGATGATAGAGGAGCTGCGAGTCTCCTTCTTCGCCCAGCAGCTGGGGACACCTTACCCCATCTCGGATAAACGGGTGCAGAGCGCCATAGCCCAGTGCTAAGCTGCTATCTATCTGTTTTATTGGATAGAGTGAAAACAGACCGGGTTTGAAGGGAAGGGAGGCCGTCATATGCTGGGGATCTGGTTGGGGGTTGCGCTGGTCAACATCAGCGGCTATCAGCCCATTGCGGAGCAAACCTGGGTGCAGCTCAACCCGGAGTACTACCCGGTGCACAGGGCCGTGCCTCCCATCTTCGTGGCCTGGCGGGGCAACCAGTTCCCGCCGCTCGAACAAAAGAAGAAGAACGGCCACTGGCAGATCCTGTTTCCCGCCCGTCTGGTGCCCCCCTTCGATCTGTTCGAAGGGGAGGCCCAGCTCTCCAAGGCCTATCTGGCCAGGCTCAAGCGCATCGATGAGATGGCCTATGGCATGGCCCCCCATTCGGCCGTGCAGCCCGTCGCCAGTGGCTCTCTCGCCCCTGAGGATCAGGGAGGGGCGGCCTTTATCACCGAGTTCTCCTTGCCGGGTTCGAATGCGGGGAGGGGGCGGATGCCCCAGAGCGAGCCGCTGCTGGCCAACCTGATGGGGCGGGCTGCACCCATCCCCCTGGGGGCTTCAGCTCAGAGTGGTGCCGTGCAACTCGCCACCCTCGGCCAGGGCGCCGAGGGAACCACGTTGACCCTGTCCGCGACCGCGGCGGGAGGGGCGTCGCGAGTCTGTCACCAGGTGGCGGCGGGGGAGACGCTCTGGCGCATCGCCAGCCAGCTCCAGGCACAGGTGGGCAGCGGGTCTGATACCTACAGCTATCTGCTGGCGCTGGTGGAGGAGAATCGCCCCGGGATGGGCAAGGGAATAAGGGTACAGACGGGCCAGCGCCTCTACTGCCCCAAGGCCGAGACCCTGGCCCAGTTTGACGCCATGAGCCCGGCCCAGCGCCAGCAGCAGTTTGCTCGTCTGGAGCAGGGGCGCTGAGGCGCGTTCGGATAAGATCCGATGCCGCTGTGGGGAGGCGCGAATGGCGAGTCGCGCGTCCCTTGTATCCACCCCGGGCCCATGCTAGTATTCGCGCTCGTTTTGCGAGGTGCTGACCGGTCGCAGTCAACACCATATATTCATCTTAAAAGAGATAACCACTATGTCTTTCGTATTCCAAGCTGAAGTCCGTTCTGACCTGGGGAAAGGTGCGAGCCGCCGCCTGCGTCATGCTGACCAAGTTCCTGCCATCGTTTACGGTGCAGGCAAAGAAGCTGTGTCCGTTACCCTGGACCACAAAAAGCTGATCCTGGCCCAAGAGAAGCCGGAGTTCTACTCCTCCGAGCTGACCCTGGTCATCAACGGTGAAGAAGTCAAAGTGAACGTGAAGGCTATCCAGCGTCACCCGGTTCGCTACAAGCTGGTTCACCTGGATTTCGTTCGCGTCTAATCGACAACGAACTTTCCTGTAAAGAGGCCACCCAATCGGGTGGCCTCTTTGTTTTTACAGCATTTTTACCCACAAAAATAAAATACTCAAACAGCACTATTGGTCTTTACTTGAAGGCATGATTGACAGCAGGACACCCGTTGTGGTGCTCTGATGTCCACAAGGTACTCGGGCAAGTCCACTTTTTTGGGGTGATGTTGACCGTTATGAAGGGAATCGTACGGGCATATTTCCTGCTGTTTTCACCTATCCTGCTGCTGGTCCTGGCGGGGGGCTATCTGCTGGGCAATGCACTGATCGAGCGCGAGCTCTACCGTGTTCGCAGCGATGAGAGCACCTTCCTGGCGCTCGCCAGCGGTCGCCTCGACGACGAGCTGGCGGTGCCGCTGCGCCATGTGCGTAGCATGTCTGAAGAGCCTATCCTGCTCGAGGCGGCGGGTCGCGACGAGCGTGACAACATTGCCGCCCAGTTTACCGTTCTGATGAACCGCAATCCCGACTATGCCCAGGTGCGTTGGCTGGCGCCGGATGGCATGGAGCTGGTGCGGTTCAATCGTCAGGGCCAGCATCTGCAGCGTGTGGCTGACGACCAGCTGCAAAACAAGGGGGAGCGTTACTATTTTCGTGACGCCATGGCGTTGCCCTGGGAGCGAGTCTACGTCTCGCCGCTCGATCTCAACGTCGAGCAGGGGGTGATCGATCGCCCCTTCAACCCCATGATCCGTATTGCCAAGCGTCTGCGCCTGGGGGATCGCGATCTGGGCTTGCTGCTTATCAACGTGCAGGCCAGCCGTATGCTCAAGGTGTTCGCCAACAGCAGTGGCAAGGCCGCCGATCACACCATGTTGTTCAACCAGGACGGTTATTGGCTGCGTAGCCCGGATCCATCCCAGGAGTGGGGCTTCATGCTCGAACGCCCGGATCTCACCCTGAGGCACGCTTCCCCCCAGGCCTGGCAGGCACTCTGGGGCGCTTCCAGCGGCCAGATGGAGTCTGCCGACGGACTGTGGAGCTGGACCACCCTGTACCCGGCGCAGAATCACGATCAGCTGATCTGGAAAGCCGCTTCCCTGGTGCCGCGCAGCGAGCTGCTGGCCATTCGTACTCACATCTGGGGGATCATCTCGGCCACCTGCGCCATCTTGCTGTTGCTGTTCGGTGCCGGAGTAGCCTCGCTGGTGCGCAGCCGGCATCGAGAGCAGCTGGCGCAGCAGGAGGCGGCCAGGCTGGCGCAGGTCAAAGGGGATTTCATCGCCAACATGAGCCACGAGATCCGTACCCCCATGAACGCCATCATGGGACTGACCTACCTGCTCGAGCAGGGAAGGCTCGACGATGGTCAGCATGCTCTGGTGCGCAAGATCCACCAGGCCGGGCAGGCGCTGCTCGGGATCATCAATGACATCCTCGATTTTTCCAAGATTGAGTCGGGCCGGCTCGAGCTCGAGCGGGCGCCATTCAGCCTGGAAGAGGTGCTCGATCACGTGGCGGCCATCATGTCTACCTGTGTCGGCGACAAGCACCTCGAGCTGGTGGTAAGCAGCGCGCCCGAGCAGGCGGCCCATCTGATTGGGGATGCCCTGCGCCTCGAGCAGGTGCTGCTCAACCTGACCGGCAATGCCATCAAGTTCACCGAGCGCGGGGAGGTGGAGGTCAAGGTCGAGTTGGAGGCCGAGCAAGACGGCATGGCCACCTTGCTGTTTCGGGTGCGCGACACCGGGATCGGCATTCCCCCCGAGCAGCAGGCTCACATCTTCAATGCCTTCTCCCAGGCCGACTCCTCCACCAGCCGCCGTTTCGGGGGGACCGGGCTTGGCCTGACCATCAGCCGTCGTCTGGTGAACCTGATGGGGGGCGACATTGGCGTCACCAGCGAACTGGGCAAGGGGAGCGAGTTCTGGTTCCGCGTCCGGCTGGAGCAGGTGGAGCGCCCCGAGGCCTTCAATGAGCGACTGCAGCACGTTTCACTGCTGATTGCTGACGACAATCAGGTGACCCGCGACACCCTGGCGATGACGGTGGGCTCCCTCGGTTGGCAGTCACGGGTGGTGGAATCCGGTGAGCAGGCCCTGCACCATCTGCTGCGTCAGGGTGAGCGTTTCGACGTGATCCTGCTTGACTGGATCATGCCGGGCATGGACGGGCTCGAGACCTGCGTGGCGATTCGCCGTGCCTTCGAGCTACAGGAGCGCTCACCCATCATCATCATGGCGACCGCCTATTCCCAGGACGAGCTGATGCGTCGCCCCGGCTCGGAGCAGGTGGATCTGGTGTTGCACAAGCCGGTGACCGGCTCCAGCCTCTACAACGCGGTGGCACGCCTCATCCACGAGAAGCGCGAGCACGTGGAGCCGCTGGAGAGCGGTCAGCGCCGTCTGCGCCTGCCGGATGTACAGGTACTGCTGGTCGATGACAGCGACATCAACCTGGAGGTGGCGACCCGCCTGCTGCAACGGGAGGGGGCCGAGGTGATCACCGCCATCGACGGGGAGCGGGCCCTGGCTTGTCTCGCCGATCCGGCGCGGCGCATCGATCTGGTGCTCATGGACGTGCAGATGCCGGTGATGGATGGCTACGAGGCGACCCGTCGCCTGCGCCAGCTGCCGGGACGGGAGGAGACTCCCGTGCTGGCTCTCACCGCCGGGGTGTTCAAGGATCAGCGCGAGGCGGCGCTGGCCAGTGGCATGAACGATTTCATCGCCAAGCCGCTCGATGTGGAGCAGCTCATCGCGACCCTGCTGCGCTATCTCCCGGACAGCGTCTTGCCGCTCGCCGTGAGCGACGAGCCACTCGCCCAGGAGCCGGTGGCCGGCATTGATATCGATACCGGACTTCGCAACTGGGGTGAAGCCTCGGTCTATCTCAAGTACCTGCGCCGTTTTCGCGATGACTACATGACGGTCGGCACCGTGTTGCCGGACTACATCGCCCAGCACGAGACCGATGCGGCCGCGAGCCTGACACACAAGATAAAGGGGGTGGCGGGCAGCCTGTCGCTCACCGATGTGGCGCGCATCAGTGCCGAGTTGAACGAGGCCATCGAGCAGGGGGGCGACACCAGTCAGCTCATCGCTCCCTTCCTCGAGGCGCTGGAGCGGGCACAACACTCCATCGACACCTATGCCGGGCGCGAGCCGGGCGCCGTCAGCTCCCCGCTGGCCCAGGGGGAAGTGCGGGAGGTGTGTTTGCACGCCCTGCATCAAGCCTTGGTGAGCGAGGATCTGGATCTGATTGAGCCGGCGCTGAGCCAGGCCAGGAGTTACCTGCCTGGCGAGCTGGTGAGCGAGATAAGTGCGGCCCTGGAGCTGTTCGATATCCCGTTCGCCACCCGCAAGCTGGAGGATTATCTGGAGGATCGGGAGGAGCCTGCCCCATGAATCGACCGCGAGTGCTGATCATCGACGACGAGCCGAGCAACCTCGGGCTGCTGCGGCAAATCCTCAAGGAGGAGTACAACCTCTTCTTTGCCAAGGGGGGGGAGGAGGGGCTGGCCGCAGTGGGGCGCCACGAGCCGGCCCTGATCCTGCTTGACGTGCGCATGCCCGACATGGATGGCTACGAGGTGTGCCGTCGGCTCAAGGCCGATCCGGCCCACGCCGGGATCCCTGTGCTGTTCATCACGGCGAGCGACAACGCAGACAGCGAGAGCCAGGGGTTCGAGGCGGGCGGGGTGGATTACATCTACAAGCCGGTCTGCCCGAGCACGGTGCGTGCCCGGGTGCGCAACCACCTCTCCCTGGTGCGTCTCGATCAGCTCGAGCGCAGCTATCGCACCGCCATCGTGATGTTGAGCGAGGCGGGTCACTACAACGACACCGACACCGGGGTTCATATCTGGCGCATGGCCGCCTATGCCCGAGCCCTGGCCGATGCGCTTGGCTGGAGCCCGGAACAGTCGGATCTGCTGGAGCTGGCGGCCCCCATGCACGACATGGGCAAGATTGGTATCCCCGATCATATCCTCAAGAAGCCCGGTCCCCTCACCGAGGAGGAGTGGGTCATCATGCGCAGTCACCCGCGCATCGGTTACGAGATCCTGAAGCGCTCCGACGCGCCCATCTTTCGCATGGCGGCGGACATTGCCCTGCATCACCATGAGAAATGGGACGGCTCGGGGTACCCCGCCGGCGAGAGCGGCGAGGAGATCCCCGAGGCATCGCGGATCGTGGCCATCGCCGATGTGTTTGACGCCCTGAGCGTGCGTCGCCCCTACAAGGAGCCCTGGCCACTGGACAGGGTGCTGGCCACCATGCGCGATGGCGCCGGCCAGCACTTCGATCCCCGGCTGCTCGCCTGCTTTCTCGAGATCATGCCGGAGATCTTGCGCCTCAAGAGCCAGTGGGACACCCGCGAGGAGCGGGGGGATTACCAGATAGGCTGTGTCAGGTAGGGATTGCTCACCTTCTCGCGGCCCAGGGTGGAGCTGGGGCCGTGACCGGGCACGAAGACGATGTCATCCCCAAGGGGCAGCAGGGTCTCGGTGATCGACTTGATCAGGGTTGCGTGATCGCCACGGGGAAAGTCGGTGCGCCCTATGCTGCCGGCAAAGAGCACGTCTCCCACCCAGGCGAGTCGCTCGGCCTGGCTGAGCAGCACTATGTGCCCCGGGGTGTGGCCCGGGCAGAAATAGACCTCCAGCTCGCACCGCCCCACCTGCACCTTGTCGCCTTGCTCAAGCCAGCCATCCGGTGTAAAGGCCGGAGCATGGGCAAAGCCGAACATCTGGCTCTGCTGGGGCAACATGTCGAGCCAGAAGGCATCCTCCCTGTGGGGCCCAGTAATGGCCACGCCGGTTTTCTCGCGAAGCTCGGCCGCCGCCCCCACGTGATCCAGATGCCCGTGGGTCAGCAGTATATGGGTCAGGGTCAGCCCCCGCCTGGCGATGGCCGCCAGCAGCTTCTGTGCCTCGCCACCGGGGTCAATCAGCGCCGCCTGATGGGTCTCGTCACACCAGATGAGGGAACAATTCTGGGCGAAAGGGGTGACCGGGATCACCTCGAACTTCAACATGTGGGACTCTCCTGATGGGTCTGACGGGCGTGCAGCTCGGCGAAGTAGGCGAGGCAGGCCTGCTTGTCACCGCGAAACTGGATCCGCTCGCGCTTGTTGTTCAGCTGATAGAGGTACATGGGGTCATAGTATCGGGTCAGCAGCAGGCGGATCCAGGCGAGGTGCAGCGCCGTATCTCCCGTGCTGGCCTGCTCCTTGAGGGCGGCCTGCATCAAGCCATCCAGCTCCCGGTGATCCTTGTCCCCCAGGCGGCGTTTGAGCCGGGCAAGGGCATCGGTCAGGTAGCCGGCAAACAGCGGCCAGCCCGCCTCGCCGCCGTGCATCTCCAGATAGCGTTGCCAGAGATCCTGCACGTAATCCCCCCGGATCTGCTCGGCTCTCTCCTCCTGGGGTACCTCTACCACCACCAGGGGGGCCTGGCACATGGCCTCATAGAGGTTGAGAGGCAGGGCGCAGCGACCGATGAGGCGGCTCTCGTCTTCCACCACGAAGGCATGTTCACCCCTGTGCCGGCGCTTGAGCAGCTCTATGGCCAGCCGGTTCTCGA
Organism: Aeromonas sp. OTU364; assembly: GCF_038440395.1. NCBI lineage: Bacteria > Pseudomonadati > Pseudomonadota > Gammaproteobacteria > Aeromonadales > Aeromonadaceae > Aeromonas > Aeromonas sp. OTU364. The sequence continues at coordinate 157,034 of NZ_JASATR010000006.1, read as the reverse complement.
AGTTGATGTTGCTGGGCTGCCCCCCCGGCAACTGACCAAAGGAGGATCCCCTGTGGTGGGCGTGTCCTTCCAGATCCACCGACTGGGCAATGTCGGCCAGCATGTGGGTCTTGCCTGAGCCTGTCATGCCGGTCAGCACGTGCCAGTGGCACTGGGCGCTGGCGCTCTCCTGGGTATCGATGAGAAAGCGGCGCAGCTCCTTGTAGCCGCCGGCCACCCGCGGGCGGGTGACCCCGGCCTCATGCAGCCACAGCTGCACCGTCTGGGAGCGCAGGCCGCCGCGGAAACAGTAGAGCAGGGCATCGGGCTGCTGGCGCAACTGCGCCAGCCATCCTTCGATACGGGCGGCGCGCACGGCGCCCCCCACCAGCTTGTGGCCGAGTTCGATGGCCGCCGCCTGACCCTGCTGCTTGTAACAGGTGCCCACCTGGGCGCGTTCGTCATCCGTCATCAGCGGCAGACTGACGGCGTTGGGGAAGGCCCCTTCCTGGAATTCGACGGGGGCGCGCAGATCGATGAGGGGCACGTCTTCCAGGAAGATGCGCGCCAGGTTTGTTTCGAGCGGCAGCTCACTCATCGCGCATCCCCCTGAGAGATCAGACCCGTCCGGGCAACAAACCGCAGGGCACTCATTGGATGACCTCGATAAAGCGTGCGCCATCGCGTGCCTGCAAGCGGCCAATGGGGGAGAGGCTCAGCCCGGCCTGCTCGGCAATGGCGAGGAATTCGGCCTCGGTTTCCTGACCGACGGCCACCAGCAGGCCGCCGCTGGTCTGGGGGTCGCACAGTATGTTGCGGGTGCGATCGTCCATGGCATCGAGCTTGTGACCATAGGAGTCGTGGTTGCGCAGGGTGCCGCCCGGCACGCAGCCCTCATTCAGGTAGTGATCCACCTCGTCCAGCAGAGGCAGCGCCTTGAAGTCGAGGCGGGCGCACACCCCTGATCCTTCGCACATCTCCAGCAGGTGGCCGGCCAGCCCGAAGCCGGTGACGTCCGTCATGGCGTGCACGCCGGGCAGGGCCGCAAACTGCTGGCCAATCTTGTTGAGGGTGCACATGGCCTCGGGGGCCAGCTGCTCGTGCTCGGGTTTGAGCTTGCCCTTCTTCTGGGCCGTGGTGAGGATGCCGATGCCAAGGGGCTTGGTGAGATAGAGCACGTCACCCACCTGGGCTGTGTCGTTCTGCTTGATGGCACCCAGCGGCACTATACCGGTCACCGCGAGGCCGAAGATGGGCTCGGGGGCATCGATACTGTGACCACCGGCCAGGGAAATGCCCGCCTCGTGACACACCTGACGACCGCCGTCGATCACCTGCTGGGCCACTTCAGGCGCCAGCGTGTTGATGGGCCAGCCGAGGATGGCGATGGCGACGATGGGCTTGCCGCCCATGGCATAGATGTCGCTGATGGCGTTGGTGGCGGCGATGCGACCGAAGGTGAAGGGATCGTCGACGATGGGCATGAAGAAGTCGGTGGTGGAGACGATGCCCTGACCGTTGCCTATGTCCACCACGGCGGCGTCATCCTTGCTGCTGTTGCCGACGATCAGGGTCGGATCGTCAAAGCCCGGGATCTGGCTCTTCAAAATGGTGTCGAGCACCTTGGGGGAGATTTTGCAGCCACAGCCAGCGCCGTGGCTGTACTGGGTCAGACGAATGGAAGACATGCTTACCCCTTGTTTGTGCAAACAGTGCAGAGGCTCTGTGGAGCCGTCAAATGCGCGCTCAAGCGCGTGAAATTCGGGTGGCCCTGGTTGCCTTGGGAGGCTGCGATGTCACGCAAGGCTGCCGGACAGGACGGGGAAGGAGGGGCGACATGGTGCGCCAGCGCAGCCCCGCCAAGGGCCACAGGACGGGGCATTATGCCACAAATGCCCTCTCTGGTTCGAACTGGAATTCACACAAAACGCAGGGGATTGGTGGGCAAAAAAGAGAGGGATCGGCCTTATGCCACGAGCTGGCGGCAAGGCATCTCCCCCTGTGTTGCCCCGAGGGCGAGCCATGCTCAGGTCGGGGCCATCTTTATACCGGGCTCTTACCCGGCTTGCTCCATCGCTGGCGGGCGAGCCTTGCCGAGCCGGCGCAGACGCCGCTGCAGCGGCCGCTCCAGCAGGGTGTAGCTCAAGGACGAGAGGCCGATCAGCACGGCGAGCATCAGCAGGGTGGCCAGCACACCCAGCAGCGGGTTGGTCTGGGCATACCACCACTCGGTGAGCTCCGGCGCCAGATAGTGGATGAGCTCGCAGCCGGTGAGCAGCACCAGCGCGTGGAGCAGGTAGATGGAGTAGGAGAGATCCCCCAGCCAGTTGGTGAAGCGGTTATCAAGCAGGCGCAGCAGCGGGCTCTGGCGATCGCCCTGGCAGGCGGCAATCCAGATCAGCAACACGTAGGCGCTGATCAGCAGCAGGGTCAGCTGCGGCGTCATGGTGAACTGCATCAGCGCGAAGGGGAGCAGAAAGGCGAGCAGCAGCGGCAGATCCTGCTGCATCATGGGCCACTGGCGGGCAGCCTTGACCTTCGGCAGCAGCCAGAGCCCGAGCACGAATTCACTCACCCCGCGCCCGATGGCCAGCGCCCCGCTGGTGACATCCAGGGTACCCCGGCTGTGCACGATAAAGGCCAGCACCGTCAGGGCCAGCAAGGAGGCGAGGTTGCTCCAGCGGCTGCGGGTGACGGCGAGGGGAATGAGCAGCGGAAACAGCAGATAGCTAATCCACTCCACGCTCAGGGACCAGGCGGCGAAGTTCCAGGTCAATCCGTGATCGGTCACCACCTGCAGAAGCAACAGACTGCTTGGCAGCGCCTCGGCCGGGGTAAAGGGCGAGCCGAAAGGAGGCATCCCTTCCCACTCTCACATCTTGAACAGGGGGCCGGCGTAGAAGCCAATCCCATGGTTGGCCTTGTAGAGCTCCCAGCCAACCAGCAGCAGCAGAGTGACCAGATAGAGGGGATAAACCCGGGTCAGCCGCAGCCAGAGGAAGCGGCCATAACTTATGGTGCGGGGCGTGCGGGCGAAGGCTTCCCCGTAGACATGGGCCAGCACCAGCCCGCTCAAAATAAAGAACAGATCGACCCAGAGGTAGCCGTTCTCGATGAGTTGGGTGTGGCCTGCGATGGACTCCATCCACTGGGGAAAGAGCAACAGGCGGGCATGGAACAGCACCACCATCAGGGCAGCCATGCCCCGCAGCGGCGTCAACAGCGGCAATGATAGATTCATGGCGGGATCCTTGTGATGTTCAGCTTGGCCTGACATCGATTTTTTGTTGTGGTGCCGCCCCTCAACCCTGATGGGTCGGCTGCCTCGGCTTGGCTGCCGCAGGCGGGATCATCCTACCCAAAAGAGATCCATACGGGCGTGATTGTCGTCATGAATGTGCGTTTATCACGCAAAAATCGCCTGCTCTCTGGGGGAAGGTCAGGAGCAGACACGGGGATCTAGACTAGGAAGGTCGCCCACATGAATGCAAGGAGCACGCCCGATGAAACTCTATGCCCATCCCTTTTCGTCCTACAGCCAGAAGGTGCTGATCGCCCTCTACGAGAATGACGTCCCCTTCGATTACCTCAACCTGGAGGCGGCGACGGTGAAGGAGGAACTCGCCAGCCTCTGGCCCCTCAAGCGCTTTCCCGTGCTGGTGGATCAGGGGCGCACCCTGATAGAAAGCAGCACCATCATCGAATATCTCCAATGCGCGCATCCCGGCCCCCGTTGTCTGGTGCCCGCAGGGGAGGAGGGGATCGAGGTTCACATGCTCGATCGCCTGTTCGACAACTATGTGATGACGCCGATGCAGAAGGTGGTGCTGGACAGGATGCGCCCGGCGGGGGATCACGATGGTTACGGCGTCGCCCAGGCCAGGGAGCTGCTGGACAAGATCTACCCCTGGCTGGACCAGCGCCTCGCCGGACGCACCTGGGCGGTAGGGGAGGCGTTCACCCTGGCCGATTGTGCCGCCGCCCCTTCGCTCTTCTATGCCGATTGGGCCCATGAGATCCCGTACTCACTCACCAGGCTGCGTGCCTACCGTGCCCGTCTGCTGGGTCACCCCTCCATAGTCCGGGTGGTGGATGAGGCGAGGCCCTACCGCCACTACTTCCCCCTGGGGGCGCCGGCCCGTGACTGAGCCGGGCGCGAGATCCCGGCAGAAGGCAGCGAACCTAGCACAGAAACCGGACGGGGAATGGTCGGGAGGGGGGGGGAGGGGAAGAGTATTTTATGCAGTAAAATGAGTGTTGATGCGTTTGTGTCTGATATTTTCCCGAGGATTTTCCAAGTATCGTGATTTTATTTTCATGTTTTTGCATAAAAGCATCGCCATGTTCACCGCTGGTGAGTGCCATCTGCCGGTGAGCATGAAGCTTGGCTAAGGCGAGGGGGCGGGAGGAGTGGCGGCCAGTTGAGGAGGGCACAGACGGAGTGAGCCTCGTTATCTCTTGGGCGCACAAGACAGAGAAGGCCCGCTATCGCTAGCGGGCCTTCTCTAGGGTATGGCTTGTCATCAAGCCCTGGTCTGGCACTGTGCCAGCGCTGGTTGGCGCGGCTTAGCGGGCACGCACCACCAACCCCTTGAGGTAGAAGCCTTCCGGATAGGCGGTCCCTATGGGGTGATCGGAAGCCTGGGACAGGAGCTCCAGGATCTGGGCATCGCGACCGGCATCGAGCGCGGCATCGGCCACTATCTTCTGGAACAGGCTCTGCTCCATCAGGCCGGAGCAGGAGTAGGTCAGCAGTACGCCACCCGGCGCCAGCAGCTGGAACGCCAGCATGTTGATGTCCTTGTAGCCGCGGCAGGCACCCAGCAGCTGGGCCTTGCTCTCGGCAAACTTGGGCGGATCCAGCACGATCACATCGAACTTCTCGCCCTTCTCGCGGTATTCCCGCAGCAGCTTGAACACGTCGTGGCGCACGAACTGGGTGGTGCTGGTATCCAGGCCGTTCAGCTCGGCGTTCTGGCGGGCGATGTCCAGGGCGTTCTGGGAGAGATCCACGTTGACCACTTCCCTGGCGCCGCCCTTGAGGGCATAGACGCCAAAACCACCGGTGTAGCAGAAGCAGTTGAGTACCCGCTTGCCTTCGGTGTACTTGGCTGCCGCCTGGCGGTTGTCACGCTGATCCAGATAGAAACCGGTCTTGTGACCGTTGCGGATGTCCACCAGGATCTTGACGCCGCCGTTCTCCTCGATCACCACAGGTTCGGTCGGGGTCTCGCCATGGATGACGCCGGTGCGCTCTTTCAGCCCTTCCTTCTTGCGCACCGCCACGTCGGAGCGCTCATAGATGCTGCACTCAGGGTAGAGGGTACGCAGGGCCTGGGTGATGAGTTCCCGCTGGAACTCGGCACCGGCAGAGAGGATCTGGCACACCAGGAAGTTGGCGTAACGGTCTATGGTCAGGCCCGGCAGGCCGTCGGATTCGGCGGCGCACAGGCGATAGCCGGTGAGACCCTGACGCTTGATCAGCGGATCGCGAGACTCCTGCGCATATTTGAGGCGGCGGATGAAGAAGTCGAGATCGACGGTTTCGTCCTTGTCGAAGGTCCAGACCCGGGCACGGATCTGGGAGCTGCCTGACCAGGCGCCCCGGGCGAGCCACTTGCCATCGTTTGAGTAGATCTCGACGGTATCGCCATCGATGGGGTTGCCCTGCACCTTGTCGATCCCCTTGGAGAAGATCCAGGGGTGACGGCGCAGCAGGGATTTTTCGCGGCCTTTGACGAGATAGATGGAAGCGCTCATGGGAGTTGCCAGATGGTCAAAAGAAAAGGGGCCACATTCTATGTGCAACGGCCTCGCTAAGCCAGAGTTTGCTTGCAGGGTTAACGATCGGGTATTGCAGATGGTCAATAGCAAGGAAAATACGTGAGGAATCCTTCAAGGTACCAGCAAGGGTAGTACTGCTAGTCATGAGCACCTTTCATCTCGCCTCAGAGTGTCATGTACTTGAGAGTACGGACTTTTTTAACATCTTTCATCTTGTCAGTCAGTTTTTCATAAAGATTCATATGGTGATGTCGATAGTAATTGAAGACCAAATTGAATCTTATCTTCTCCGGTGGGCACATAATGTCACTCTCTGTTCGTACCAATGTTTCTGCGATGACGGCACAGCGCAATCTCAGTGGTGTATCGGGTACTTTTGACTCTGTATTCAAGCGTTTATCCTCGGGTCTGCGTATCAACAGTGCAGCGGACGATGCGGCGGGACTTCAGATCAGCAATCGTCTGACAAGCGAAATCAATGGTACCAATGGGGCTATTCGCAATGTCAACGACGCCATCTCCGTGATCAATGTAGCCGATGGAGCGATGGATGAATCGATGAATCTCATGCAGCGAATGCGGACGCTTGCTCTGCAAGCCGGCAGTGGCATCAATTCGACGGATGACCGCGCCGCACTCAATGCTGAATTCCAGCAGATGCGCCTGGAAATGGATCGCATCGCGACCAAGACGACCTTTGCCGGACAGAGTCTATTGGCCGGGACATATAAAGGGATATTTTCCGTCGGGGCTTATGCAGGCCAAAACATGGTCATCACGGATATGAATGCACAGACCAAAAATCTCGGCGAAATGGTGTGGCAGTCCCGCAGCCCGGCCAGCAGCAAACCCGGTGCTCACAGCATTGATGGTTTACAACTTGGGGCACAGCCTATCACGCTCAATGGCGTGACGTTTGACAAGAACTATCCGTCGCTGGAAGCTTTTATCTCTGACATCAATAGCACCAGCTTTCCCAATAATCAGGGCCCGGTAGAGGCTGTACAGCATCCATTTTCGGTAAGGTCGTCAATCGATCTGTCCACTCTTCCTTCCTATATCGATATCGAAGGACAGACGGTTGATTTGACGACGGGCATCGACATGACTGGCTGGGATCCTGTGAACCCGACATCGGAGAATAGTGGGTTGATGGCAACGGTTGTCCATCGGATCAACATGGCGGCACAATCCGCTGGTCTTGGATTTTCCGTCAGTGGTTCATATAACAACAATCCTGCCAATAATCAGCTCACTATCTTTAGCTCTCAGGGCAATAGTCTTACTCTGGCGAATGGCACTACTCATCCACCCCAACCACCCCAGCCACCTCCCCCAGCACCCCCAGTTCCACCTATCTCGGCCAACCCGTCACTCTCGGCCTTGCTCACGGATGTGAGCAGTACGACCTATATTGGACAACTTGAGCTCATCTCATCGGGTACTCAATATTCAAATATTGATATGGAAGGTAACACTTTGGGTTCCCTTGGCTTTTTCCTTCAAGACAAGCAGAAGTATACGGTCGACAACATAGATGTACTGAACGAGAGCAACGCCAGTCGTGCCATCAGGACACTGGATGCAGGCATGACGCAGCTCGGTGTACAGCGCTCTCAGATTGGTGCTCAAGCCAATTCACTGGAGGCGAGGGGACGTTATTTGAGCACGAGCAATGAAAGCCTGAGTGCTGCCCGCTCACGGATCCGGGATGCCGACATGGCGAGTGAGTCTGCGCGCATGGTTCGGACCCGAATCATGCAACAGGCCAGTACCAGCATATTGAGTCAGGCCAATAGCCGCCCCAAATTGGCGCTGAGTTTGTTGCAGTCCTGATTCTGCCGAATAAAAGCTGTAATACCCTAACCTCATTGGTATTGCTCTGGTTGTGAGCCTGATCGCGGCACAGTGACCTTAGTGTAATGTTTGGTGAGAGGCGATATCCAAAACGTGGGCTTAGTCAGGTGGTCAACCACGATCAAGAGCTCCAAAGATTCACGACTAAGGCGTCTGAAGACGCTCGGCCGAGCGGCTGAACGAAATACGGGGGATTGGGGGTTGCTGCAGGAGCTAAAAAAATTCCCCGATGCGGAACATCGGGGAATTTGATGACTCAGGGCAAGTTAAAAGAATGCAGGTCCATCCTAACTCAGAGCGTTCAGATCCGCAGGCCCGTCATGGCCTGGCCGAGTTCGGTGGCGGTGGCCTTGAGGCCAGTGGTGCCGGCGACTGAGGCGCTGGCGGACTCTTCCACCCGGCTGGCCTCGTGGCGCACCTGATCCAGGTTGCGGGTGATCTCTTCTGCTACCGAGCTCTGCTGTTCGCTGGAGGTGGCGATCTGGGTGCTCATCTCCAGCACGGCGTCGCTGTGGCTGCTCAGCTTGTCGATGTCCTGCCCCACTTCTGTGATGAGCTGCTGGCTGCTGGCGGCACGCCCGACCGTCTTCTCCATGATGTCGTTGAGCGCCCCTGTGCCGGCCTGCAACTCTTCAATCATCTGCTGGATCTCCACCGTGGCCTGCTGGGTACGGCTGGCGAGGGTGCGTACCTCGTCTGCCACCACGGCAAAGCCGCGGCCCTGTTCGCCGGCCCGGGCGGCCTCGATGGCGGCGTTGAGCGCCAGCAGGTTGGTCTGCTGGGAGATGGCGTTGATGACGTTGACCACCTCGTTGATGCGGTTGGCATTGTGGGTCAGCCGCTCGACGGCGCCTGAGGCGTTGCCTATCTCGTCCGCCAGGGTACGGATGGCGGCTATGGTGCGAGCCACCCGCTGGGCGCCGTTGGCTGCCTCTTCGCTGGACTGGCGGGTCTGCAGCAGGGTGTCGTTGGCGTTGCGGGCCACTTCGCGAATTGCCGCCGACATCTGCTCCATGGCGGCGGCCAGGGAGTCCATGTGCTGGCGCTGGGCGCGGGCCAGGGTCTCTCCGTCGCTGGCGTGCTCGCGGAACTCGTCGGCGGCCAGGGTGAGCGCCTCGGCGGACTCCTCCACCAGTCGCACTATCTTGTGCTGGCGATCGGTGAAGCGGTCTATGCTGCCCGCCAGGATGGAGAACTCGTCCCGCACCGGGAAGAAGTTGAGGCGGAAGGTGAGATCCCCGTTCGCCACCGTCTGCAGCGCCTTGTTGGTGGAGTAGAGGGCCCCGGAGACGAAGGTCATCAGATAGTGGGTGATGAGGGCAAGCAGGGCGGCCAGCACGGCTATGATGGTGAGGGTCGTCCCCTGTCCATCCCACATGGAGAAGTTACCGGCATCCAGGGTGCCACTGACAAAACCGGCCTGACCGGCCTGGGCACTATATTGAAAGCGATCGCCCTGCTGGGTCAGACCGGCACTGCCGGAGGGCGCCAGGGTGAGCTCGGCCGGCAGGGTGAGGGTGGGCTGCTGGGTGATCAGCTGGGCCGTGGTCTCTACCCGTTGCTTGAGTTGATCCAGCCGGATCTGCATCTGCTGATCATGGCCGTCGGCCAGCAGGTACCAGGTGAGAAAGGCGATGAACAACAAGGGGCACCAGAAGGTGATGAGAAATTTTTCGCTGATCGTGAGGTGAATGAGATAACGGTCAACCCACCGGAATTTAACTTCTTTCATAATGGTATTGCGTCCTGCAAGGGAGAGAGTGTCGTGCTCATTATCGCCTTGGGGGAAAATTTCTTAAGGGGAAGGTGTGATAAATGGGAGAGCAATCGTTTGTCGTGCGAGTGTGGGGCCAGGTACAGGGGGTGGGGTTTCGTTACTTCACCCGGGAGCGGGCACTGCAGCTGGGGCTCAGGGGGCATGCCTACAATCTGGAGGATGGCTCTGTGGAGATCCTCATCGCCGGCCCTGAGCAGAAGGTGCAGATGATGCTGGGCTGGCTGGAGCACGGGCCCCGAACGGCCACTGTGACCAAAATGGAGTGCACCCGGTCATTGCCCCCCACGGGCTCCGGTTTTCATACCAACTGAGCAGGCAGGAGGCCGGCAGATGATGGATCAGAGCAAGGGGCTAGAGCAGGCACGCCGTCTCATGGATCAATACTGGGCCGCTACCCTGGCCCTGCGCCAACGGGCAGGATCGGAGGAGGTCCATGGCTACCGGATTGCGACCCGTCGCCTGCTGGCCCTGCTCGCCCTCTGGCGTCCCCTGATCCATGACCCCGGGCTGGAGCGGCGACTGATGCGCGCTGTGGGTAGACTCTCCGCCCTGCGGGACGCCCAGGTCTATGCGGCGCACTTTGGCGGCAAGCCCCTCCCTTTGGCCATGCCCCGGGTGCCCATGCTGACGGTGCGACTGGCGCGCTGGCTGGATCGGCTGCTGCAAGTCCCTGCCGACTTCAATCCCCTGCCGTTTTTTCAGATGCATCTGGCGCTCGGTCTGGCGGATTGCCTGGCCGAGCCCGGACTGGAGCTACCGTCGGCCGGCAACAGGCTGCGGCTGCGCCACTGGCACAGGTTGCGGCTGGTCCTGAAGCAGACCCGTTATGGGGTGGAGCTGCTGGTGGGGCAGGGGGGGGGCGATCCGGCCTGGCTCTCCATGCTGATCGAGTGGCAGGACAGGCTGGGTCAGCTGCAGGATGCCCGGCAATGGCGCAGGCGGCTGCGTCGCCAGAAGGGGCGAAACAAGCAAGTGCGCGCCCTGCGGGAGGCGATACGCTGCCAGTTGCGCCAGCTGGACTGTCGGCAGGCAGAGCTGATTGGTCTGCGGATGGCGTTGCTGCGCCAAGATTAGCGGGAAGAAAAAGGGATAAAAAAGAGAGGCGCCGGGCCTCTCTTTTCAATGGGATGTCGGCTGCGCTTACTTGACGCGCATGCCCGGCTGGGCGCCTTCCTGGGGCTCCAGGATCCAGAGATCCTTGCCACCCGGGCCTGCGGCCAGCACCATGCCCTCGGACATGCCAAAACGCATCTTGCGCGGGGCCAGGTTGGCCACCATCACGGTCAGCTTGCCTTCCAGATCTTCCGGGTTGTAGGCGGACTTGATGCCGGCAAACACCTGACGGGTCTCACCGCCGATGTCGAGCTGAAGTTTCAGCAGCTTCTCGGCTTCCGGTACCGCTTCGGCCTTCTTGATCAGCGCGACGCGCAGGTCAATCTTGGCAAAATCCTCGTAGCTGATGGTGTCGCTGATGGGGTCGTCTGCCAGCGGGCCAGTCGCTTTTGGCGCCTGCTCCTTGGCGAGATCTTCCTTGGAGGCTTCCACCATGGCTTCCACCTTGGCAGGCTCGATACGGGAGAACAGCGCCTTGAACGGGGCCAGCTGGTGGTTGGTCAGCGGCTTGGCCACCCCTTCCCAGCTGAGGGTCTCGCCCAGGAAGGCTTCGGCGCGCTCGGCCAGGTGCGGCATGACGGGTTTGAGGTAGGCCATCAGCACCCGGAACAGGTTTATGCCGACGGTGCAGACGTCCTGCAGCTGTGCATCCGCCCCTTCCTGCTTGGCGATGACCCAGGGGGCCTTGTCGTCCACGTAGCGGTTGGCCTTGTCGGCCAGGGCCATGATCTCGCGGATGGCGCGGCTGAACTCGCGGGCCTCGTAGGCATCGGCGATGGAGGCGCTGGCGCTCGCGAACTCGCTATAGAGCTCGGGCTCGCTGCAGCTGTCGGCCAGCTTGCCGTCAAAACGCTTGGCGATAAAGCCGGCATTGCGTGAAGCCAGGTTGACCAGCTTGTTGACCACGTCGGCATTGACCCGGGAGACGAAGTCTTCGAGGTTCAAGTCCAGATCGTCGATGCGGCTGTTGAGCTTGGCGGCGTAGTAGTAACGCAGGCACTCGGGATCCAGGTGCTTGAGGTAAGTGGAGGCCTTGATGAAGGTGCCCTTGGACTTGGACATCTTGGCACCGTTGACGGTCACATAGCCGTGCACGTTGACCTTGGTCGGCTTGCGGAAACCCGCCCCCTCCAGCATGGCCGGCCAGAACAGGCAGTGGAAGTAGGCGATGTCCTTGCCGATGAAGTGATAGAGCTCGGCGTCGGAGTCTGCCTTCCAGTAGCTGTCGAAGTCGATGTCGCCGCGCTTGTCGCACAGGTTCTTGAACGACGCCATATAGCCGATGGGGGCATCCAGCCAGACGTAGAAGTACTTGCCCGGGGCACCCGGGATCTCGAAGCCGAAGTAGGGGGCGTCGCGGGTGATGTCCCACTGCTGCAGGCCGGATTCGAACCACTCCTGCATCTTGTTGGCCATCTCTTCCTGGATGGCGCCTGAGCCGCGCACCCAGTCGGCGAGCCAGGCTTCGAACTGGGGCAGATCGAAGAAGTAGTGCTCGGAGTCCTTCATCACCGGGGTCGCACCGGAGACGGCGGATTTCGGATCGATAAGCTCGGTCGGGCTGTAGGTGGCGCCGCACGCGTCGCAGTTGTCACCGTATTGCTCCGGGGACTTGCACTTGGGGCAGGTACCCTTGACGAAGCGGTCCGGCAGGAACATGGACTTTTCCGGATCGAACAGCTGGGAGATGGTGCGGATCTTGATCTTGCCGGACTCCTTGAGGCGGCCATAGATAAGCCCGGCCAGCTCGCGGTTCTCGTCGCTGTGGGTCGAGTGATAGTTGTCGAAGCTGATGTTGAAGCCGGCAAAATCCCCCTGATGCTCCTGGGATACGGCGGCGATCATCTCCTCGGGAGTGATCCCCATCTGCTGCGCCTTGAGCATGATGGGGGTGCCGTGCGCGTCATCGGCACAGACGAAATGCACCTGATGGCCACGCATTCGCTGATAACGAACCCAGATATCGGCCTGGATGTGTTCCAGCATGTGGCCAAGATGGATGGAGCCGTTGGCATAGGGGAGGGCGCAGGTTACCAGCATTCTACGAGGATCAGTTGCCATAATACGTTCTTGATGTGCCTGTTGGGATGATACAGTGCCGAGCATGTTACCCGAATTGGGGGCGGCCTGCCTAGGGTTGTGGCCCCCGGGGCCTTGGCTGACGGCATCAGCAAGGCGTCGGCAAGCCACTGATTTGTGTGCGGTAACCGTTCACCTCAGGATAACGACAACATAATGGGGAGTTAATGGTGATTGATTCAGTAAAACAGATCCTTGCCGAATTTAAGCCGGCTGGATGGGGCCAGGATCTGGTGGCGGCCGGTTTTGTGCGTGCCGTCGAGCAGCATGGGCAGAGCCTGACCATCAAGCTGGTGCTGCCCTTTGCCGGCCAGACCCTGTTTGAACAGATGAAAGAAGCGTTCGATGCGCAGATCAGGGCCGCCACGGGCGTCGCCATCGTCGACTGGCAGTGCGACATCGAGGTGGCGAGCATGCCCCGCGCCCAGCAACTGGCGGCGGTACAGGGCATTCGCAACATCCTGGTGGTGGCCTCCGGCAAGGGGGGGGTGGGCAAGTCCACCACCGCCGTCAACCTGGCGCTGGCCCTGCAAAAGGAGGGGGCGCGGGTCGCCATTCTGGACGCGGACATCTATGGCCCCTCCATTCCGACCATGATGGGGACCCTCAAGGAGCGCCCCCACAGCCTGGATGGCAAGTTGATGGAGCCCGTCATGGCCTGCGGTCTCAAGACCAACAGCATCGGTTACCTGGTGGCGGAGCAGGATGCCACCATCTGGCGCGGCCCCATGGCGAGCAAGGCGCTGGCGCAGATCCTCCACGAGACCCGCTGGGGCGAGGTGGATTACCTGGTGGTGGACATGCCCCCGGGCACAGGGGACATCCAGCTCACCTTGGCCCAGCAGGTACCCACCACTGCGGCGGTGATCGTCACCACACCGCAGGATGTGGCGCTGGCGGATGCCCGCAAGGGGATCGCCATGTTCAACAAGGTCAATGTGCCCGTGCTCGGCATCGTCGAGAACATGAGCTATCACGTCTGCAGTGCCTGCGGTCATCACGAGGCGCTGTTCGGTACCGGCGGCGGCCAGAAGATGGCAGAGCAGTATCAAGTGGCGCTGCTTGGCCAGTTGCCGCTGCACATCGACATCCGCCAGGACATGGACGATGGCTGTCCCACCGTGTTCGGATCACCGGAAGGCGGGCTGGCTGAGGCCTATCTGAAACTGGCTCGTCGGGTGGGGGCCGAGCTCTATTTCAGCGGTAAACCGATTGCGACCCCGCTCTACACGGTGGCACTGGACGAATAATCGGCTGTCGGCCGGTTGCAACAGATTTAGGGTGGGCATGGCCCACCCTTTTTTATATAATGGATCGGTTTAAACAATCCCCAGTGCTCTTCTCTTTAGGTATTTTCAATGTCTGATACTCAACATTCGTGTGTGATCATCGGTATTGCTGGTGCATCCGCATCCGGCAAGAGTCTTATCGCTCAAACCATCTACGAAGAGCTGGTGGCCGAGCTGGGCGCAGGTCAGATTGGTGTGATCACCGAGGATTGCTACTACCGTGATCAGACCCACCTGACCATGGAAGAGCGGGTCAAGACCAACTATGACCACCCCAATGCCCTGGATCACGATCTGCTGGTGCAGCATCTGACCCAACTGGTGCAAGGGGATGCCGTCAATATTCCCCAGTACTCCTATACCGAACACACGCGCATGAGCGAAGTCACCACCTTCGCACCTCGCCGGGTCATCATCCTGGAAGGCATACTGCTGCTGACCGACAGTCGTCTGCGTGAGCTGATGGATGCCTCCATCTTCATGGATACCCCGCTCGACATCTGCCTGCTGCGCCGTCTGGTGCGTGACGTGCAAGAGCGCGGCCGTACCATGGACTCCGTCCTCAAGCAGTATCAGAAGACGGTCCGCCCCATGTTCATGCAGTTCATCGACCCGTCCAAGCAGTATGCGGACGTGATCGTGCCCCGTGGCGGCAAAAACCGCATTGCCATCGACATGCTCAAGGCGCGTATCCGCCACATGTTGATTGGTTGATATGAAACAAGCCGGGTGATGCCCGGCTTTTTTAAATGAAACTTTTGTCAGGAGAGTCGCCGAATGCGTCTTTGTGATACCGATATCGAACGCCATCTGGATGAAGGCAAGATCGTCATTGAGCCGAGGCCCGGTGTTGAGCGGATCAGTGGCGTCAGCGTCGATGTGCTGCTCGGCAACGAGTTTCGGGTGTTTCGCGATCATACCGCGCCTTATATCGACCTCGGCGGTACCAGTGCCGAGATGGCCGATGCCATCGAGCGGGTGATGAGCGAGGAGATCCACATTCCGGACGGGGAAGCCTTCTATCTGCACCCGGGTCAGCTGGCGCTGGCGGTGACCTACGAGTCCGTGACCCTGCCTGCGGACATCGTCGGCTGGCTGGACGGACGCTCCTCCCTGGCACGGCTCGGCCTCATGGTCCACGTGACCGCGCACCGCATCGATCCGGGCTGGTCCGGTCGCATCGTGCTGGAGTTCTACAACGGCGGCAAGCTGCCGCTGGCGCTGCGCCCCAAGATGAAGATAGGGGCGCTGAACTTCGAGATGCTCTCCGGCGCCGCGGCCCGTCCCTACAACAAGCGGGAAAACGCCAAGTACAAGAGCCAGCAAGGCGCGGTGGCCAGCCGCATCAACCAGGACTGATGTCCGCCTTCATGCTGCTTATATAGAGGGTGCTTCGGCACCCTTTTGCCTTTTCTGCAAAGGGGAGGGGCGTGCGGTTACGGCGGCCAACGACCTGGGAACCTGATGGCAAAACGCGTGTAAAATCGCCAGCTTGGCGGTGCACTGAGGGATGGTTGGTGTTGATTGACACCTACCCATGAGGTCTGAACGGGCTTTAATTAATCCACGACAAGCCCGATCCCTGCTGGGCCTAAGTCATTTTCTGTCGGAATGCCCTTTTTTTTTCTTACTGAAATATTTCAACAACGGGTATGGCGCACCGAGCCTTCTGGCATAATCCGCCGCAACTCATAAACAGGTTCGTTTTTATGTTTGAAATGTTTAGTGGTTTGGGTTTGTGGTGGTCAATCGGTTTGGTATTGGCCGTTTTTTTTGTGCTGGCCTATGAGTTCATCAATGGCTTTCACGATACCGCCAACGCGGTAGCAACGGTTATCTATACCAAGGCCATGCCCGCGCACACCGCGGTAGTGGCTTCCGGCCTGTTCAACTTTGCCGGGGTCATGATGGGAGGATTGGGAGTGGCCTATGCCATTGTCCATCTGCTGCCCATCGATCTGCTGCTCGGGATGGATTCGACCCAGGGTCTGATCATGGTGTTCTCCCTGCTGTTCTCGGCCATCGTCTGGAATCTGGGAACCTGGTACTTCGGCATCCCGGCGTCCAGCTCTCACACACTGATCGGCTCCATTCTGGGGGTAGGCGGTGCCTATGCCCTGATCAGTGATCAGCCTCTGAAAGAGGGCATCAACGTCGGCAAAGCGATCGACATCATGCTCTCCCTCATCATCTCTCCCACTGTGGGCTTCATCATTGCCGCCTTGCTGCTGTTCGCCATGAAGCGAGTCTGGCTTGGCAGCAAGATCCACAAAACCCCGGAAGAGCGACTGCTGGTGGATGGCAAGAAGCATCCGCCGTTCTGGGCCCGCCTGACCCTGGTGGCGTCCGCCATGGGGGTGAGCTTCGTGCACGGCTCCAACGATGGCCAGAAGGGCATAGGTCTGGTGATGCTGGTGCTGATCTGCATGGCGCCCGCCTACTTCGCACTGGACATGAGCAGCCGCTCCTACGATCTGGACCGCACCCAGGATGCCAACCAGCGCATCATGGAGATCTACCAGCGCAACCAGGAGCAGGTCTCCACTGTCGTGAACTTCAGCGTGCCTGCCCATGCCCAGGAAGAGTTGATGACTCACTGCGAGGCCGGTGAGGCCCTCGAGGCCATGGCCACCCTGGACAACCGTCTGGGCCAGGTGCGTACCTACGAGGAGATGAGTCTGACCGATCGCCGCGAGGTGCGCCGTCTGCTGCTCTGTATCGACGACACTGCCCGC
Source organism: Aeromonas sp. OTU364 (assembly GCF_038440395.1). Lineage (NCBI taxonomy): Bacteria > Pseudomonadati > Pseudomonadota > Gammaproteobacteria > Aeromonadales > Aeromonadaceae > Aeromonas > Aeromonas sp. OTU364. Next base: position 140,421 of record NZ_JASATR010000006.1, on the reverse strand, counting down.
AAGGTATCCAAGCTGCCGCTGCCGGCCAAGGAGCTGACCGATCTCGCCAAATGGCGCAAGGACCTGACCGCCACGGCCGAATACGCGCCGACCTGGGTCATCGTCTCCATCGCCCTGGCGCTGGGTTGCGGCACCATGGTGGGCTGGCGTCGTATCGTCTACACAGTGGGCGAGAAGATAGGCTCTTCCGGCATGACCTACAGCCAGGGGATTGCCGCCCAGATCACGGCTGCTGCCTCCATCGGGGTGGCCAGCTTGACCGGCATGCCGGTATCCACCACCCATATCCTCTCCTCTGCGGTGGCGGGGACCATGGTGGCGAACAAGTCGGGCCTGCAGAGCCAGACCATCAAGACCATCTTGCTGGCCTGGGTGCTGACCCTGCCGCTTACCATGCTGCTCTCCGGCGGGCTGTTCCTGATCAGCAACAACCTGTTTGGTGGCTGATAGCCAACACATTGCATCAATGACAAAGGGCCTGCGGGCCCTTTTTTCATGGCTGGGATTCGGCTGATGCTAGCCGTCATGCTCGGCAACCGGCAAAACAAGCCTCATATGCCATCAAACAAGAATGCTGATCTACTGCTAGTTCCCTGCCAACTTTCATCTTCCTCATTTACCGTCCTTGTCAGCAGAAGGAGGTGAACGCAGCCCATCTCGCCTGTCAGGGGCTAAGCCATCGTCTCACCCTCTCATCTGGGCTTCGGCTCTCGTCCTTCATTCCTTGAATCCAGCAGCTCATGACGCTCGCCGTCGGTATGCCGACAATGGTTCCTGGCTGTGGTCCCGTGGCAGGCTGGGCTTTGACGATCCTTGCCACTAAGTTGTCACTAAGCATGGGGACCCGCATGTGGGGTGCAAGGGCGACGCTGCCTGACATGGTTCCTGGGGGCTTGGTTGCCCCAAGAGCAGAGGCGAGGGGGAGGCTGGCAGAGAGTACCGGCTCCCGCGTCGGCCTCGGCATGCCGCTTGTGGTCTCTGCAAGGAGGAAGTAGAGGAGGGGGAGAGGATTGAGGGGCCGACCCTAGTGGCAAAAAAAGAGCCACACAAGGTGTGGCTCTTTTATCAGACCAGACAGGCTAGGGATCAGGGACGACCCGCCGGGCTGGTTGCTACATTGACGGCGGCTGTGCTGCCACCGTGGCGGCCTGAGCTCGCAACTTCGCTACGCTCCAGCGGAGTCTGCTCAACCGGCTCACGGGGGGCCGGGGCGGGCACGGCTGCCGGCGTTGCCATGGGGGCAGAAGCCTTGCGGGCACGAGCCAATACGCCAGCGCCTTTGGCAACCGGTTTGGTGGCCGGGGCGACGACAGGCTCGGGCTGTGCAACCACAGGGGCAACAGGCTCGGCGGCAGGAACCACGTCCTCGGCTTGCGGGGCCGGAACCGGCTCCACCACAACGGGGGCGGCTTCTACCACAGCCTGGTCAGCGATGCTGGCCTCGACCACAACCGGAGTCTCCTCGGCAACCACTTCGATCACCGGCTCGGCAACGACAGGCGCTGCTTCGATTGCAACAGGGGCTGGCTCGATGGCGGCAGGAGCCGCTTCGACTGCAACGGGAGCCTCAACCACGTCGGCGACCACAGGGGCGGCGACCTCGGCGGCCACAGCCGCTTGAGCCTGCTCATGAGCCTCTTCGGCCACGGCTTCGGCGACCACGTGCTCGGTCAGGGCGGCAGAGGCTTGCAGCGCGGCGGCAACGGCCTCGGCACTCGGGATGGTGATGACAGGCACGGCGGGCTCTTCCACCTTCACCTGAGCAGCATCCGCCTGGGCGGCTGTCGTCAGTTGCACTTCGGCCTGAGGTTCATCATCACGCTGGCCACGGGCATCTTCATTGATGCGCTTGCGACGCTGCCCTTCGATCCGCTGGCTGCGCGGAGTGCGGCGAGAGCGGCGCTGACCTTCGGTCTGCTCCTCTTGCTCACCGACCACGGCCGCAGTCTCGACCAGATCAGGAGCCTGCTCGTCTACCGGCAGGGCAGGAGTGTCGGTGGCGGCGACATCGACCCGAACCTGCTTGCGCAGTTGGCGACGTTCGCGGCGCTCGGCCACTTTCTGCTCTTTTTCCTGACGCGGCTCGGCGCTGACGGCGGCGGTCTCGACGGTTTCTACCGCGTCAACCACGACCTCGGCACGGGGCTCGCGCGGAGCACGGGGTTCGCGAGCCGGGCGCGGGGCGCGGGGTTCACGTTCCTGACGGGGCTCACGGGGTTCGCGATCCGTACGCGGCTCGTTGCGAGCTTCGCGAGGCTCACGTTCCATGCGCTGTTCGCTGCGCACTTCACCACGGGCTTCACGCTCCTGACGAGGCTCGCGCTCTTTACGCGGACGACGGTTGCGGCTCTCGCCACCCTCGCGGTTGGCGGCGCCTTCACGCTTCTCGCCAGCGTCGGCCGGGTTGCGGTTGCCGCGGTTGTCATCGCGACGACCACGCTGGCCACGGCTGCGGGTTTCGTCACGTTGATGACGGTGACCCTCATCCTTGCGCGCTTCCCGTTGTGCGGCCGGTTTCTCGGCAGCAGCCTTCACGTCCGCAGGGGCTGCGTCTGAGCCGAACAGACCGGAGATGGCCTTGAACAGCTTGCCAAACAGACCCGCTTCGGCGGCGACAGGTGCAGGTGCTGCGACGGGGGCCGGAGCGGCAACAGGGGCGGCCGGTTGAGGCGCCTGGACGAAGCCTTGCAGCAGCGGTTGCTCGCGCTCGATGACCTGAGCCTGCTTGGGCTGGTAGACCGGCTTGGCAATCTCGGTTTTCAGCTCGTAGCTGGCCGCTTCCGGGATCTCGTTCTGACGGATGCGGGTCACTTCGTAGTGCGGGGTTTCCAGATGCTGGTTCGGAATGATGTAGACACGAACATCATTGCGCTGTTCCAGACTGGCGATGGAGGCACGCTTCTCGTTGAGCAGATAGGCGGCAACATCGACCGGCACTTGAGCATGAACCTGCTCTGTGTTGTCCTTCATGGCCTCTTCTTCGATGAGACGCAGGATGGACAGGGCGAGGGATTCGTTGTCACGGATGACCCCTTGACCCTGGCAACGGGGGCAGATGTGACTGCTGGACTCGTTGAGGGAGGGGCGCAGACGCTGGCGAGACATTTCCAGCAGACCGAAACGGGAGATCCGGCCCAGCTGGATGCGTGCCCTGTCCTGGTGGACAGCTTCACGCAGACGGTTTTCCACTTCGCGCTGATGGCGAACCGGCGTCATGTCGATGAAGTCGATGACAATCAGGCCTCCCAGGTCGCGCAGACGCAATTGACGGGCAATTTCGTCGGCCGCTTCCAGGTTGGTCTGCAGCGCCGTCTCTTCGATATCGCCGCCCTTGGTGGCGCGGGAGGAGTTGATATCGATGGAGGTCAGCGCTTCGGTCGGATCGATGACGATGCTGCCGCCGGAGGGCAGACGCACTTCACGCTGGAAGGCAGACTCGATTTGGCTCTCGATCTGGAAGTGGTTGAACAGGGCGACATCACCCTTGTACAGCTTCACGCGATTGAGGAAATCGGGGCGAACCAGCTCGATATGCGACTTGGCGCGCTCGAAGATGACCGGATTGTCGATCAGGATCTCGCCTACATCGCGACGCAGATAGTCACGAATGGCGCGCACGATGACGTTGCTCTCCTGGTGGATGAGCACGGGCGCGGTACGGTCCTGTGAGGCCTTGTGGATGGAGTCCCAGTGGTTGAGCAGAACGTTCAAGTCCCATTCCAGCTCTTCCGGGGATTTGCCGACACCGGCGGTACGCACGATGAGGCCCATGCCGTCCGGCACGGTCAGTCCGCTCAGGGCTTCTTTCAACTCGGTCCGCTCGTCACCCTCGATACGACGGGAAATGCCGCCAGCACGGGGGTTGTTCGGCATCAGCACCAGGTAGCTGCCGGCCAGACTGATGAAGGTGGTGAGGGCTGCACCCTTGGTGCCACGCTCTTCCTTGTCAATCTGGACGATCACTTCCTGGCCTTCGCGGACCACTTCTTTGATGTTGGGACGACCCTGATAGGAGTAACCGGAGGGGAAGTAATTGCGGGCGATTTCCTTTAATGGCAGGAAACCGTGGCGCTCGGCGCCATAGTCAACAAAAGCAGCTTCAAGACTGGGTTCTACGCGGGTGATCTTACCCTTGTAAATGTTCGCTTTCTTCTGCTCGTGTCCCGGACTTTCAATATCCAAATCGTAGAGCTGTTGTCCGTCAACCAGCGCTACGCGCAACTCCTCTTCCTGAGTCGCGTTGATTAGCATTCTTTTCATTGAGTTCTCATTATTTTGTCATTTTGATTCCTCCACAGGATCCTGCCGGTGCCGGCCTCGGGTCTTCAGCATGCTTGGGCAACCTCCCGGTTGGGACATGCATGAGGCGCAAACTAAGGGCACTCTGGTTCAGTCTTCTCGAGAAGGCATGAATTAAGGATACCGGTGTGGAGACAATTAAATCGGTTCTGTTTGCGTTCTCCATGCGTTGTACCTCGCACCCGGGAACCGTCATGTTCTTGTATACACGGTGTTTCGGGATTGGGTGGCATACTTTTTGGCCACTTAGTACAAGGCTTGAACACAATGACAAAACCTTGTTTATTATCCCATTTAAACCACTTTTATAGCAAGACGCCATTTTTTAACAAAGCATGCAGCCAAGGGCTGCCGGCGGTGTTAAAATCCGCGCCATGACACAGATACATCAACAAGTGCAGCTGCTCACCATCGAAGCTGAGCATGAAGGGCAGCGCATCGACAATTTTCTCAAGACTCAGTTAAAGGGCGTCCCCAAGAGCCTGATCTATCGCATCCTTCGCAAAGGAGAGGTGCGCGTCAACAAGAAACGCATCAAACCGGAATACAAGCTCTGCCCGGGCGACGAGGTGCGGGTCCCCCCCGTGCGCGTGGCCGAGAAGAACGAATTGCCCTCTGCCAACCTCGGCAGCATCCAGCGTCTGGAGAGCCAGATCCTGTTTGAAGACGAGGCCATGATAGTGCTGAACAAGCCATCCGGCATGGCGGTGCACGGCGGCAGTGGCTTGAGCTTTGGCGTCATCGAGGGGCTGCGTGCCCTGCGCCCGGAAGCCCGCTTCCTGGAGCTGGTGCACCGGCTCGACCGCGACACCTCCGGCGTGCTGCTGGTCGCCAAGAAGCGCAGTGCCCTGCGCAGCCTGCACGAGCAGCTGCGGGTCAAGACCATGCGCAAGCAATACCTGGCGCTGGTGCGCGGTCAGTGGCAGTCCCACGTCAAGGTGGTCAATGCGCCGCTGCGCAAGAACGATCTGCAATCCGGCGAGCGGGTGGTGCGGGTCAGCAGTGACGGCAAGCCTTCCGAGACCCGTTTCCGGATTGCCCGTCAATTTGCCGAGGCCACCCTGGTGGAATGCAGCCCGATCACTGGTCGCACCCACCAGATCCGGGTTCATACCCAGCACGCCGGTCACCCCATCGCCTGTGATGACAAATACGGCGAGGCGGCCTTCGATGAGAAGATGCGGACCCTGGGGCTCAAGCGCCTCTTCTTGCATGCCTGGAAGCTGAGCTTCACCCATCCGGCGGATGATCGCGAGATGCAGGTGGAAGCGCCGCTCGCCCCCGAGCTCGATGCCTTCCTGAACAAGCTGGCACGCTGATGCAGCACATCCGACTCGCCATTTTCGATTGGGACGGTACCCTGATGGATTCGGTGGGGCGGATCGTCGCCTGCGTGCAAGCGGCCGCCCGCGACTGCGGCGAGGGCGTGCCTGCGCCGCCGTCAATCCATCAGATCATCGGGCTCAGCCTGGAGGTCGGCATTCCCCGCCTGTTCAACCTGGCAGAGGGGAGTGAGCGGGCCCAGGCCCTGATCGCCCGGTATCGTCACCACTATCTGCATGACAAGACACCCAGTCCGCTGTTTGCCGGCGCTCGCGAGCTGCTTCATGGCTGGCAGGCGCAGGGCATTGGCCTCGCGGTCGCCACGGGCAAGTCCCGCAGGGGGCTCGACAGGGTGCTGGACGAAACGGGTTTGCGTCCTCTCTTTGCCGCCAGTCGCGGTGCGGATGAAGCCAACTCCAAACCCGATCCCCTGATGCTGGTTCAGATCCTGGCGGAACTGGGCTGTGAGCCGGCGCAGGCGGTGATGATAGGGGACTCCATCCATGACATGGCGATGGCCGAGGCCCTGCAGATGCCCCGCATCGGCGTGACCTGGGGTGTACATGACAGAGAACGCTTGCTCCGGCATGCTCCTCTTGCCGTGGTCGATACCATGGACGAGCTGAAACAACTGCTGGGCTAGCACGCACCGGGTTGATGAACACTAAGACAACAATGGGAGCCTTGGCTCCCATTGTTGTTTCTGCTTCCTGCTTAGGCTCAGGGCAGATTGAGGCCGTGGCGCGCCAGCAGCTCGATCAGGCCGATCAGGGGCAGGCCGATCAGGGCGTTGGGATCCCGCCCTTCCAGCCCCTTGAACAGCATGATCCCCATGCCCTCGCACTTGAAGCTGCCGGCGCAATCGAGGGGCATTTCCGCCGCCACATAACGGCGCAGGGCCGCCTCGTCCAGGGAGCGAAAATGCACGGTGAAGGGCTCCACGAGCTGCTCGGCCCGGCCATTTGCGGCATCGAGTACGCATAGGCCGGTATAAAAGGTGATGCTCTTGCCCTGGGCCATCATCAGCTGCGCCACTGCATTATCCACCGTGCCCGGCTTGCCGAGGATGCGGCCGTCACAGACGCACACCTGATCCGAGCCTATGATCAACCCCTGATCATGTTGGCGAGCGATGGCGCTCGCCTTGGCATGGGCCAGACGGCTGACCAGTGTGTCGGCCGACTCCCCGGGCTGCGGGCTTTCATCGACCTCGGGGGAGGCGCTTTGGAACGGCAGGCCGAGTTTTTCCAGCAGCGCCTTGCGATAACGGGAAGTGGAGGCGAGGATCAGAGTGGTCTGCATGTGTTGATGATATCCATTTATAAATCAATTGGTTGATTCTAACTGTGGCAGAAGGCCCACGCAAACCTCCCCGAGCGCTCGTGTGCCGGCCTGGGTTTACCACGAAAAACCCCGGCAACATGCTGGCGACCCGAGCGCGGCGTAACATAGGTTGATGGGACAGGAGTGCGACATGACAAGATACGGTGTGCTGACCCTGATGCTGCTCTCCCTCGCGAGCTGGGGGCAGGAGTGGCAGCCCGAGAAGGGGGAGGGCGGCGTACAGCTCTGGACCCAGGCACGCCCTCCGTCCCCTTTTCTGGCCTTGCGCCTGGAGATGCGGGTCAAGGCGGATCCCATGGCGTTGCTGGCCGTGCTGCGAGACACGGCGCGCCATCGGGAGTGGTTGCCGTCCAGTCGCGAGGTGCGGCTGCTGGCAAGATCCGGCCCCGATGATGACCTGGTTTACACCCGCCTGGCGTCCCCTTGGCCGGTGCAGGACAGGGAGCTCATCACGCGCTCCCACCTTAGCCGGCGGGCCGGTTGCGCGCTGGTGCTCGAGGTGTGGGCCGAGCCGGACGCCCTGGCGCCTCGCCCGGGCCTGTACCGGATCCGGGAGAGTGCCGGTCGCTGGGAGGCACTGCCACAACGCGATGGCAGCACCCTGATCAGGCTCGAAAGCCATACCAACCCGGGCCGCCATTTGCCGGGCTGGCTGGTCAATCCGATGGCCATCAAGGCGGCGCTGGGCAGCTTTCAGGCCATACGTCGCCTGATGGAGGCCCAACCCAGAGCCGCGCCTCGGCAACAGTTGTTCGGTGGCGGAGGCTGCCCTGCCACGCCCTGAATCCGGTCATGGAGGTCAAGCCCGGTGCCGGGCGAGCGAGGCACGGGATGGGGGAGGGGCGTGCAACGGCATAAAGGGCGCACTGACCCCGCGTTCCTGACCAAGGGGGATGACGGCACAGGATCCTGTGCGGGATCCCGCGGTTTATGGCATAATCGGCCACCGATGAACACAAGTTCCTGCATGCAGGGCCTTGTGCAGGTAAAATCATCGGCGGTAAGGACTTTTTCCTTTGACTATCCCTTGTTGGACCTATAATATTCGCGCCCTATGCAAAAGGTGAAGTTGCCCGTTAAGGTTGATCCAGTCCGTAATGCCTTGAAGCTACTCGATTATGTCGGGATAGTGGAAAAGTCGCAGATGCCCAGACTGGAAGCATCAACCGAAGGCTTGCGAAGTGATGTGGACGTCACTCTGCAGTTTGGCAAAGATGTCCAGAAGTTGACCGTTATGAAAGGCACTGCCCATGCCAAGGTCGACCTGGTTTGCCAGCGTTGTGGAGAGGCTTTCGAGCACCTTTGTGAAGCTAGTTTTATTTACACTCCGCTGTTCGAGAGAACAAACGAGGAAGAGCTGCCGGAAGCTTATGAGCCCATTGAGTTGGACGAAAACGGCGAGATAGATCTTCATCAAATCCTGGAGGATGAACTCATCCTCTCGTTGCCTCAGGTGGCCATGCATCCCATGGATGTCTGCCCCAGAGGAAACATGGAGATGACCTGGGGTGATATCGAACCTGCTGATGAGCGGCCGAATCCCTTTGCAGTTCTTGAAGAGCTCAAACGTAAGTGAATTTTAGGAGTTAGCCTACCATGGCCGTACAACAGAACCGTAAAACCCGCGCCAAGCGTGGCATGCGTCGTTCCCACGATGCGCTGACCACTGCAGCCCTGACTGTTGATCAGACCAGTGGCGAAATTCATCGTCGTCACCACGTGACTGCCGATGGTTTCTACCGCGGTAAAAAGGTAATCGCTTAAGGATTGCCTTTGTCTACGCAAACTGTCGCGCTAGACATAATGGGGGGAGATATTGGCCCCTCTGAAACAGTGCCTGCCGCCGTGCAGGCACTGTCTCTTCTGCCTCAACTAAATCTTGTTCTGGTCGGTGACCAACACCTGATCGCCCCTCTGTTGCAGCAACACGGCTTGCTGACTCATCCCCGCGTTCGTCTCGTACATGCATCCCAGGTCGTCGGCATGGGCGAAAAACCGATCGTGGCGCTGCGTACCCTGAAAGACTCCTCCATGCGGGTTGTGCTCAATCTGGTGAAAGCCGGTGAGGCCGATGCCTGCGTCAGTGCCGGCAATACCGGTGCCCTGATGGCCATGGCCAAATGCGTGCTCAAATCCCTGCCCGGAGTCGACAGGCCCGCCCTCATCAAGGCGCTGCCGACATTGAGCGGAAAGCGCACAGTGATGCTGGATCTGGGGGCGAATGTGAGCTGCGATGCCGACACCTTGCTGCAATTTGCGGTGATGGGCTCCGTGGTGGCCGAGCAGGTCGAGGGAATAGCGTCCCCCCGGGTGGCGCTGCTCAACGTGGGGGAGGAGGAGATCAAGGGCAATGACCTGGTACGCCACAGTGCCGAGTTGTTGCGCCAGTGCGCCGCGCTCAATTTTGTCGGTTTCATCGAGGGGGACAGGATCTTCAGCGGTGACAGCGACGTCATCGTCTGTGACGGTTTCGTGGGCAACGTGGCGCTCAAGACCGCCGAGGGCGTGGTGCGAATGATGGCCGAACTGGCCGGATATCCTCGCAAAAAACGCAGTTTTCTTGGTCGACTCGCCGGATTTATGTTCAAACGGCGTTTTTCTTACCTGAACCCCGACCAGTATAATGGCGCGAGTCTGTTAGGATTGCGCGGCATTGTGGTAAAAAGCCATGGGCGGGCCGAGCGCCGCGCTCTGTGTCATGCGATTCTGCTGGCCGCACAAGAAGCCAAACACCAACTTCCATTGCAAATTGCAGATCGCCTTGAATCTGTCTTTTCCGACAGGGATTTATAAAACTCTATGCATAGCAAAATTCTGGGTACTGGCAGTTATCTGCCGAGTTCGGTTCGTACCAACGCCGATCTTGAGCAGATGGTTGAAACCAGTGACGAGTGGATCGTGGAACGTACCGGGATCCGTGAACGCCGCATCGCCGGGAGCGACGAGAGCGTCGCGACCCTGTCTCATCAGGCGGCCTTGCGGGCGCTGGATGCCGCGGGTCTGACCGCCGCCGATCTGGACATGATAGTGCTGGCGACCACCAGCGCCGAGAACGCCTTCCCGGCCGCAGCCTGCGAACTGCAGGGGCTGCTCGAGGTTCCGGGGATCCCGGCCTTTGACGTGGCGGCGGCCTGCGCCGGTTTCACCTATGCGCTCTCCATTGCCGATCAGTTCGTCAAGTCCGGCGCCGCTCGCCACGTCCTGGTGGTCGGTGCCGACGTGCTCTCCCGCATGTGCGATCCGGAAGACAGGGGCACCATCATACTGTTCGGTGATGGGGCCGGTGCCGTGGTGATAGGGGCGAGCGAGACGCCCGGTATCCTCTCCACCCACCTGCATGCCGACGGCCGTTATGGCGAACTGCTCAAGTTGCCGCAGCCTCGTCGTGGCATGCCGGGGGCCGAGCTCGAAGCCTACATGTACATGAAGGGCAACGATGTCTTCAAGGTCGCGGTGACGCGCCTGAGCGAGATCGTGACCGAGACCCTGGCTGCCGCCAACATAGCGCCGAGCGAGCTGGACTGGCTGGTGCCGCATCAAGCCAATTTCCGCATCATCAACGCCACCGCCAAGAAACTCGGCATGGGGCTCGACAAGGTGATCCTGACCCTGGATCGCCACGGCAACACCTCCGCTGCCTCCGTGCCCATCGCCTTCGATGAAGGGGTACGTGACGGCCGTATCAAACCGGGCCAGCTAGTATTGCTGGAAGCCTTCGGCGGCGGTTTTGCCTGGGGTTCGGCGCTGGTTCGCCTCTGATACCAAGCGGCGCCGCGAGTCTCGGGCGCCCGCTTACCGATTTCGTCTTACCTTAAAGGAATCAATGATGACCCGATTTGCCATTGCCTTCCCGGGACAAGGCTCCCAGAGCGTCGGCATGCTGGCGGAGCTCGCCGAGCAACACGCCGTGATTAAAGAGACCTTCGCCGAGGCGAGCCAGGTGCTGGGTTATGACCTGTTTGCCCTGGTATTGAACGGTCCCGCCGAGGATCTGAACAAGACCTGGCGCACCCAGCCGGCACTGCTGACCGCCTCAGTCGCCCTGTGGCGCCTGTGGCAACAGCAGGGTGGGGCAACCCCCGCCGTCATGGCCGGTCACAGCCTGGGCGAGTATTCCGCCCTGGTGTGCAGCGGCGCCCTGGCCTTTGCCGATGCGGTCAAGCTGGTTGAACTGCGTGGCCTCGCCATGCAGGAAGCCGTGCCGGAAGGCACCGGCGCCATGGCCGCCATCATAGGGCTGGACAACGACTCTATCGCCGCCAACTGCGAGAAAGCGGCGCAAGGCCAGGTGGTCTCTCCGGTCAACTTCAACTCCCCGGGCCAGGTGGTCATCGCCGGTCACAAGGAAGCGGTTGAGCGCGCCAACGTGCTGATGAAAGAGTCAGGCGCCAAGCGTGCCCTGCCGCTGCCGGTCTCGGTGCCGTCCCACTGCGCCCTGATGAAACCCGCAGCCGAAAAACTGGCCGCCGCGCTGGATGGGATCGAGATCAAGGTTCCAACCATCGCAGTCATCAATAATGTCGACGTCTCCTGTGAACAGGATCCGGCCGCCATCAAGCAAGCCCTGGTGCGCCAGCTGTTCAGCCCGGTCCGTTGGACCGAGACGGTAGAGCGGATGGCAAACGACGGCGTCACCCTCGAGATCGAGATGGGACCGGGCAAGGTGTTGACCGGGCTGGCCAAGCGCATCGACCCGCGCGTGGAAGGCATTCACGCCAACGATGCCGCCTCTTTCGAGCAGGCCCTGGCCCAAGTCAAATAAACAGGAGCAAGTCATGAGTTTTACCGATAAAGTTGTGCTGGTCACCGGCGCCAGCCGTGGCATTGGTCGTGCGATTGCCGAAACTTTTGCGGCCCGTGGCGCGAAAGTGGTGGGAACCGCGACCAGCGAGAGCGGTGCCGAGGCCATCAGCGCCTATCTGGGTGAGCAGGGCTGCGGGATGGCACTGAACGTGACCAGCCAGGAATCCATCGAAACCGTCTTTGCCGCCATCAAGGAACGTTTTGGCGACATCGACATCCTGATCAACAACGCCGGTATCACCCGCGATAACCTGTTGATGCGGATGAAGGATGACGAGTGGAACGAGATCATCGACACCAATCTCACCTCCCTGTACCGTCTGAGCAAGCCGGTGTTGCGTGCCATGATGAAGAAGCGCCATGGTCGCATCATCAGCATAGGTTCCGTGGTCGGTACCATGGGCAACGCCGGTCAGGTCAACTATGCTGCCGCCAAGGCGGGCCTGGTGGGCTTTACCAAGTCATTGGCCCGTGAAGTGGCTTCCCGTGGCATCACGGTGAATGCGGTGGCCCCCGGTTTCATCGAAACCGACATGACCAAGGCGCTCAATGAAGAACAGCGTGCCGGCATCATGAATCAGGTGCCTGCCGCCCGTTTGGGTGATCCGAAAGAAATTGCTGCCGCTGTGGTATTCTTGGCGTCTGACGACGCTGCCTATATCACCGGCGAAACCCTGCATGTTAATGGCGGGATGTACATGGTGTAATCAATTTGTCGTGAGATCTGTTCAAATTTGCGATAGTACGCCGAAGTTTGGCGAATTTCGTGGTTTGACCAGCGGCAAGTCACTTGCAAACTCACGTCAATTGAATACACTACCCCAACCAGACGCAATAGCGTATTTTTAAAGGAAAATTCAGGTCATGAGCAACATCGAAGAACGCGTAAAGAAAATCATCATCGAACAACTGGGTGTTAAAGAGGAAGACGTCAAGAACGCTGCCTCCTTCGTCGACGACCTGGGCGCTGACTCTTTGGATACCGTTGAACTGGTAATGGCGCTGGAAGAAGAATTCGATACCGAAATTCCTGATGAAGAAGCCGAGAAGATCACCACTGTTCAAGCGGCTATCGACTACATCACCGCTAATCAGGAATAAGTTCCTGTTCTGAAAGAAGCGGCCCAAGGGCCGCTTCTTTTATGCTTACTCCCTTTCAAAATACCTCTCGGAGACTAGCTCAGTGTCAAAACGCAGAGTCGTGGTAACCGGCCTGGGGATGCTTTCCCCTGTGGGCAACACTGCCGAATCAAGCTGGCAAGCCCTGCTCAACGGGCAGAGCGGCATTTCTCTCATCGATCACTTTGATGCCAGCGAGTTTGCGACCCGTTTCGCAGGCCTGGTCAAAGAGTTCGATCCCGAACAATACGGCATCAACCGCAAAGAAGCCCGCAAGATGGATCTCTTCATCCAGTACGGCGTGGCGGCGGGGGTGCAGGCACTGGATGATTCCGGCCTCGTCATCAACGAAGAGAATGCGGAGCGGGTCGGCGTGGCCATCGGTTCCGGCATCGGCGGCCTGGGTCTCATCGAGCAGAACCACAGCAGCCTCGTCAACGGCGGCCCGCGCAAGCTGAGCCCCTTCTTCGTGCCATCCACCATCATCAATATGGTGTCCGGTCATCTCTCCATCATGAAGGGGCTGCAGGGCCCGAACATCGCCGTGACCACGGCGTGCACCACGGGCACCCACGCCATCGGCATGGCCGGCCGGATGATCGCCTACGGTGATGCGGACGTGATGGTCGCCGGTGGCACCGAGAAAGCCTCCACCCCCATGGGGATGGGCGGCTTTGCGGCGGCCAAGGCGCTCTCTACCCGCAACGACGAACCGCAGAAGGCGAGCCGTCCCTGGGACAAGGATCGCGACGGTTTCGTGCTGGGTGATGGTGCCGGGGTTCTGGTGCTGGAAGAGTACGAACACGCCAAGGCCCGTGGCGCCAAGATCTATGCCGAGCTGGTTGGCTTTGGCATGAGCGGCGACGCCTACCACATGACGGCCCCTCCCTCCGATGGCAACGGTGGCGCTCGCGCCATGAAGAATGCCATCAAGGATGCCGGCATAGCGCCGGAGGCGATCGGTTACATCAATGCCCACGGCACCTCCACCCCGCTGGGGGATGTGGCCGAGCTGCGTGGCATGAAAGAGGTGTTTGGCGAACATGCCAGCGCCCTGATGATCAGCTCCACCAAGTCCATGACCGGCCACCTGCTGGGGGCGGCCGGGGCCATCGAGGCGATCATCACTGTGTTGGCCCTGCGCGATCAGGTGGCACCGCCCACCATCAACCTGGACAACCCGGATGAGGAGTGCGATCTGGATCTGGTGCCCCATGTGGCCAAACCCGGCCAGTTTGAATATGCCCTCTCCAATTCGTTTGGTTTCGGCGGCACCAATGGCTCCCTGATCTTCAAACGCGTATAATTCGCTTTGGGCGAAATGATAAGGCCCGATACGACTGTATCGGGCCTTTTTTATCGGAGGGATCCCCTTGCTGATTAATGGAATACCGACAGAAGCAGTGTCCGCCAGGGATAGAGGGCTGGCATACGGGGACGGTCATTTCACCACCATGCTGGTGAAGCAGGGTGCAGTGGTCTGGTGGCCGGCACACCTGGCCAGGTTGCAGCATGCCTGCGCCAGGCTCGGGTTTGCGGAGCTTCCCTGGGAGACCCTGGCCGCCGAGGTGGCGCAATTGGCAGCAGGGCAGACGCAGGCTGTCGCCAAGATAGTGCTGACCCGTGGCAGCGGGGGACGGGGCTATGATGGCGCGGGATGCAATATTCCCACCCGCATCGTCTCCCTGTCACCATACCCGGACCACTACCTCGGCTGGCAGCAAAACGGCATCGCCGCCCTGGTCTGTCAGCAACAGCTCGGCGATGCTCCCATGCTGGCAGGGCTCAAGACCCTGGGCCGTCTGGAACAAGTTCTGCTCAAAAGCGAACTTGCCGCGCGAGGCGGGGTCGAAGGTATAGTATTGAACAGCCGTGGATTTCTGGTAGAAGGAGTCAGCGCGAATCTGTTTTGGCGTCGTGGCAAGACGGTGTTCACACCGGATCTCACCCGCGCAGGGATAGATGGCATCATGCGCAAGCGCGTGATCATGATGCTTAAACAGATGGGCATTGAACTGCGTGTCGTGGAGGCTCCGCTGGAGTCACTGTGGCAGGCCGAAGAAGTCTGGTTGACCAATACCCTGATGGGCATAGTGCCGGTCACCAGCATTGGGGATGTGCATTATCCCAGCCCGGTATTGATCCGCCGTTTACAGGAGCGTTTGGTCATTGAAGTTTAATCGGCTCTACACCCTGCTCGCGGGGGCAGCCCTGACCGTTGCCGCCGCCGGGGGTTATGTGTATTACAAATGGCAAGAGGTGGAGACGCTCACCAACAAGGGGCCGACGCGCCTCTTTACCGTCGAAAAAGGCGCCCATGCGGCGCGCCTGATTGCCGAACTGGGGGAGGGGGAAACCAGCCCCTGGGCGGTGCGGCTCTGGCTGCGTGGCCACCCTGAACTGGTCGCCATCAAGTCTGGTACCTATGAGATCAAGGAAGGGGCCCCGCTCAAGGAGACCCTCTCCCTGTTTGCCTCCGGCAAGGAGTTTCATTTCAGCCTGACCTTTGTCGAGGGTTCCCGTTTCGAGGACTGGTTGAAGCAGCTCTCGAGCGCCCCTTACCTGGAGCGGCTGACCGTGGAGCAGAGCGAGACCGAGCTGGCGCAGGAGCTTGGCATCGACAACGGCAAGCTGGAGGGGTGGTTCCTGCCGGAAACCTACGCCTACACCACCCATGCCAGCGACATCTCCATCCTGCGCCGTGCCTATCAGGACATGAAAGCCTTCCTGCAGGAGTGCTGGGAGAAGCGGCAGGCCAATCTGCCCTACAAGACCCCCTATGAGGCGCTCATCATGGCCTCCATCATCGAGAAGGAGACGGGCCAACCGGACGAGCGGGCGCAGATCGCTTCCGTGTTCGTCAATCGGCTGCGCCTTGGCATGAAGCTGCAGACAGATCCCACCGTCATCTACGGGGTGAAGGATCGCTACGATGGCAATATTCGCCGCAGCGATCTCACCGATGTGAACCCCTACAACACCTATGTGATCGATGGCTTGCCGCCGACCCCCATCGCCATGCCGGGCAAGGCCTCCATCGAGGCGGCGCTCAACCCCAAGTCGACCGACTACCTCTATTTCGTCGCCAAGGGGGGCGGGGCCCACTATTTCTCCAAGACCCTCGATGAACACAATCGGGCGGTTCGCGAATACATATTGAAGAAACCCTAATGTCTAAATTTATCGTGATTGAAGGACTGGAAGGGGCAGGGAAGAGCTCCGCGGTGCGCTATGTGACCGACTATCTGCATGCCCACGGCATCGACAGGATTGAGTGTACCCGTGAACCGGGTGGCACCCCCCTGGCGGAGCGAATGCGCGCCATCGTCAAGGAGATGCACGACGAGCGCCTCACCATCGAAGCCGAATTGCTGCTGATGTATGCCTCCCGGGTGCAACTGGTGGAGACCCGGATCAAGCCGGCACTGGCCGAGGGCATCTGGGTGGTGGGTGATCGCCACGATCTCTCCTCCCAGGCCTATCAGGGGGGCGGTCGCGGCATCGATGCCCAGCTCATCGGCGCGATCAAGCAGGCGGTGCTCGGCGACTTCAAACCGGATCTGACCCTCTACCTCGATATCGATCCCGCCCTCGGTCTGCAACGAGCTCGCCATCGTGGCGAGCTCGACAGGATAGAGCTGGAGCAACTCAGCTTCTTTGAGCGCACCCGCGCCCGCTACCTGGAACTCGCGGCCAGGGATGACAGCATACTGGTGATCGACGCTAGCCAGACGCCGGATCGGGTCAAGGCCGCCATCGAGGCTGCACTGGACAGCACCCTATGTATCCCTGGCTGATCCCGGACTGGCAGGCCCTGAGCCAGACCGTCCAGGCCGGTCGCCTGGGCCACGCCTGGCTGCTGCTCGGGGATCCCGGCCTTGGCAAGGAGCAGCTTGCGGAACGATTGGCGCGCCTGCACCTCTGCCAGCAGCCGGATCGCGGTGAACCCTGCGGTCACTGCCACGCCTGCCAGTTGTTCGACAAGGGCCATCATCCGGATCTCGGCACCATAAGCGCCGACAGCAAGAGCATAGGGGTCGAGGCGATTCGCGAGATCTGCGGCCGCCTGCAGAGCACCTCCCAACTGGGGCGCGGCAAGGTGGTGATCATTCCGGACGCGGAGCGGATGACGGAGTCCGCCGCGAACGCCCTGCTGAAAACCCTGGAAGAGCCGGCCGGCGACAGTCTGCTGTTGCTGATCGCATCTCAGGTTTCTCGCCTGCTGCCCACCATCCTCAGCCGTTGTCACAAGCATGTCTGTCAGCTGCCGACGGAGGGGGAGACCCTGCGCTGGCTGAGTGAACAGGGCCATCAGGCCACCCAGGCCCAGGTGCGGATCTGTCAGGGGGCGCCGCTTCGGGTACTCAGTTACCTCGAAGAGCAGCAGGATGGAGCCAGACGGACGCTGCTCGAGAGCTTCGTCTCCCTGTCGCAGACGCCGACCCGGGCGGCGAGTGTCTGCTCCCAGCTGGCGGAGGAGAGCCAGATCAGATTGCACTGGTTGCAACTCTTCCTGTGCGATGCCCTCAAGACCCAGGCGGGCTGTGGCCACCACCAGCTGGCGATGCCGGATCTGGCCGCCCTCAGCGAGCAGCTGGCCAAGCGCCACTCCAGCGAAAGGTTGCTGGAGGCGGAGCAGCAGCTCGTTGCCCTGAAAGCCGCCTGCCAGCCGGGTCAGCTCTCCAATCCCACCATCCATCTGATGAACTGGCTCAATCGCTGGTTATGACAAGATACAAGGTTGTCTATGTTACTCGTTGATTCCCATTGCCATCTCGACCGTCTCAGCTACGGCAGCAAGCAGACCGACATGGCCGATGTCTTGGCCAAGGCCGCGAAACTGGATGTGGGATATTTTCTCTGCGTCAGCGTGACCCAGGCGCAGTTCCCGTCCATGCTGGCGGCGATCGCTCCTTATCCCCAGGTGTTTGCCTCCTGTGGCGTCCACCCGCTCAATCAGGATCCCGGTGTGGATGCCCCCTTGCTGCTGACCCAGGCGGCGGATGAGAGAGTGGTGGCCATAGGCGAAACCGGGCTCGACTACTTCTATTCGCCGGAAAACAAGGAGGTGCAGCAAGCCTCCTTCCGGGAACATATCCGGGTAGCCCGGGCATTGAACAAGCCCCTCATCATCCACACCCGGGATGCCCAGCAAGATACCTTGCAGATCATGCGCGAAGAGGGGGCCGAACAGGTGGGGGGCGTGCTGCACTGTTTCACTGAATCTCTCGAGATGGCCCAGGCCGCCATGGAGATGGGCTTTTACATCTCCATCTCGGGGATAGCCACCTTCAAGAATGCCTCGGCACTGCAGGCCGTGGTCAAGGCATTGCCACTGGAGCGATTGCTGATAGAGACGGACTCTCCGTATCTTGCCCCTGTTCCTCACCGGGGGAGGGAGAACGAGCCCGCCTTCGTGCGAGACGTCGCGCAATTTATTGCCGATCTGCGGCAGATATCGCTGGCCGAATTGGCAGAGGCCACCAGCCACAATTTCTTTGAGCTATTCAAGCTGGCGAAAAAATAACCCCAAGGAGCCCCGACAGACGGTGCTCTTTATTTAAAATCATCAGCCTGATTACCCCCGGCAATATCAATCACACACCTCGTTATCTCTCACTCGATATCCGATACTGGGCCATCTTCTGGAAAACACTTTCTCCGGATATAGAGTAAGCCTGCTTATTATCCCTGAGAGGCTGGATGCATTGAATCAATACCCTATAAGTATCGATAATGAATATTATCGATACTTGATGGATCTGAAAGATCCTGTAAGATCCTCCTAAACTCCATATCGAATCATAGACTTACGTGGCCTATCCAACCATTTCACCACCTGCTCATCAGTCACTGCAGACGGTATTCGATCCTGCGCTCAATAGCCGGGCGCGCCGTTTCCTGCGCAGCGCAAAAGCGGATTCCACCCTCAATGCCTATCAGGCAGACACCCGTATCTTCGTATTCTGGTGCCAGTTGCATGGGCTGGATCCGCTACAAACCAGCCATCACGACATCATGAACTTTCTGGCAGATCAGGCTGACGGCATATTGGCGGACTGGGTATGGCTGGATAAAGAGGAGGGGAAGGGGGAGCTGCGCAACGGGGAGCCTCGAAAACCGGCCACCCTGGTGCGGCGGCTCGCCGGCATCCGCTATGCCTTCAAGCAGAAGGGCATTCATCCCATGCCGACCGAGCATGCGGAAATAAAGGAGATGATGCGGGGCATAGTGCGCCTCGGGGATAACCGCAAACGCAAGACGGGAGCCCTGACCCTGCAACCCCTGACCCGGGTGCTCGACGAGATAGACACCTCCTCCCTGGCGGGGCTGCGGGATCACACCCTGCTGCTCTTGATGTTCAGCGGTGCCCTGCGCCGTTCGGAGGCGGCTCGTATCGAAGTGGGCGATCTCGACTTCGTGGGGCAGGGGATCCGGCTCCGGCTCAAGCCGAGCAAGCATCAACTCCATGAAACCGAAATCGCGCTCATTCCCGGCAAGCACTATTGCCCGGTAACCGCCCTCGGCCGCTGGTTGAAAGCGAGCCGCATAAGCCAGGGCCCGCTGTTTCGCCGAATGACCCGCTGGGGGCAGCTCACAACAGATCCCCTGGGCCCGCAAGGCATCAACCTGATGATCAAGCGGCGAACCGGCCAGGTCATCGACGATCTCTATGTCAGTGGCCACAGCCTGCGCCGAGGCTTCATCACCTCGGCGGTGACCGCGGGCAAGCCGATGAACAAGATCATCGAGGTGACACGGCACAAGGACATGCGTACCCTGCAGGAGTATTTCGACGATGCGCACAAGTTCTCCGATCATGCCCTCGCAGGCTTGCTGTAAGATAACCGCGCCACGGTATTTTTTATGTTAAATACCATCTGATTGATTTGATGATATATTTCTCGCACCCCGACGCGGTGCCGGTGAAGGGTCACCATGAAGGGAAAAGTGCCAGGCACAGCAGGCGGCTCTCACCCCTGACAGGGGAGTGTCATTCCGGCGCCCTCCATAGTGAGAGATAACAAACCCCACTCTCTTATTTAGCAAGGTCATAATGAGCCAGGAAATGAAGATGAATGTGGCGCAAGACAATGCCGAGCGGCAACGCCAACACGTGAAACGCAAGCAGGAGACCCACAGCAGGCTGCAATGCTGGATCAGCAATCGCCACGCCGAGCGGTTGCAGGAGCTCGGTCAGCACCTGGAAGACAATCAGGCTTCCCTCATCGAGCAGGCGATCGATCTGCTGTACCAGCACGAGCTGGTGCCCCAGGGGAGACCGGAGAAAGCCCTCGCGGAGATCAGCGAATAAAAAAAGCCAGGTACGAATTCCTTGTACCTGGCATAGGGGAATTGGCTCCTTGCAGAGCCGTGCGCTAATTGATAGGCGGATTGCCTTAAGCTTAGACAAGGCGCGAGGCATTTCAAGAAGTGACTAAAAGTTCAACCAGAGTGTGGGTTTTCCAGACTCGAACAGGTGTCAGTCCTTGAAATGGCCACCGGCATCTCACTCGTTGAACAGGTTGTTGTCCCGCACCAGCTCACGGGGCAGGGCATTCTTGATGCGGCTCCCGACCCATTTCCCCATCCCTAGCGGGTAACCCTGATAGCGGACGATCACTTCCCCCGTTCCCGGGGCCAGCTCGGGCCAGACATCCCGTCCCATCATGAATTCACGCCCGTTGGAGGTATCCAGCTCGACACATCCCCGAGTAGCCAGGCTGCCATAGGCCAGCGCCCATTCGTGGGTGAGGCGATAACCCTTCTTGAAAGTTTCCGCCAGCTTGATGCCGATGCGATCGAAGCGCAGCTTGCCCTGCACCTGCTCGAAGGCGTGGGGGAAGAGCCAGATCTCGTCATTGCGGCCAAACAGCTGGCCCCGCGCAGCGACCCCGAAGCTCGCCTCTATCTCCCGCAACATGGGCTCGGCCTCTTTCGCCGGCAGAGGGGAGAAGGGGAACTTGCCGAGCTTGCCCGGCTTGAACATGGTGTTGGGCACTGAGTGATGCTTGCTGATCCTGGCGACGAAGAAGCCCTCGCTGTCGAAGATCTGGGGCCAGACATGCAGGTAACCCTCTGGGGTGCAGGCCTGCCCGGCACCGGGGAAGAGAGAGGCAAGGGAGTCGATGCTCAGGGCGTCGCCGAACTTCTCTTGCAGCGACTGACAGACCGCCTGGTTCTCCTGAAGGCTCAGGGTGCAGGTGGAGTAGACCAGCACGCCACCGGGTTTGAGGGCGTGGAAGGCACTCTCCAGCAGCCCTTGCTGCACAGCGGCGATCTCCTCGATGCTCTCGAGACTCCAGTTGCGCAGGGCATCTTCATCCTTGCGCACCGTGCCTTCCCCCGAGCAGGGGGCATCGAGCAGGATGGCATCGAAGGTTTCCGGCAACCACTGGCCAAACACCTTGGCATCGAAATGGGTCATGCCCACGTTGGTCACGCCACAGCGCTGGATATTGGCGCTCAGCACCTTGAGCCGGCTGCTGGAAAACTCATTGGCAACCAGCATGCCCTGGTTGCCCATCAGGGCCGCCACCTGGGTAGTCTTTGAGCCGGGCGCCGCCGCCGCATCCAGCAGCATGCCATCGTGCTTTATCCGCTCGCTGGCAAAGAGCGCCGTCACCGGCAGCATGGAGCTGGCCTCCTGGATGTAGAAGAGGCCGCACAGGTGCTCGGCGGTGTTGCCAAGGGGCACGCTCTCGTCGGCCCGGGTCAGCCAGAAGCCGGTCTCGCACCAGGGCACGGGATCCAGCTGCCAGCCCAGTGGCGCCATGCGTGTCACGAAGTCGGGCACGGAGATCTTGAGGGTGTTGACCCGGATGCTGCGCCGCAGCGGCCGCCGACAGCTCGCCACGAACGCATCCATGGAGAGATGGGCCGGCATGATGCCCGCGATATGACGCAGGAAGTGTTCGGGAAGGTAGGTATTGTCGTGCACAGTGCCGTCTCGCTGACCCAAAAGAGGGGCAACATAATACCACAGGGGTCGGAATATTCTGAATGGGCGATGGGCAAAACGAACAAGCCCGGCACTGGGCCGGGCTTGGGTCATAGGGTCAGGACAACATCAGGGCTGGATGCGGGGGCTCCACTCCAGCCACTCCTTCTCCGCCTTGCCATAGAGCGGGTAGCTGTGGCCGGCCTTGACAGTCGGCCCCATCTCCCGCTCCGGGGTGTTGAAGGCGATGCCGCCGGCCAGCAGGCTCTGGACGGTTTCCACCTCTATGGTGCCGCCGGTCAGGCCGATGTCGGCCTTGACCCCGGACACGTTCCAGAAGCGGCTGTTGGCGCGCACCAGGTGGGCGTATTCCTGAGCGACGTTCACCTCGATCAGTACCTCGCTGCCATCCCGTGCCAGCGCCACATCGCTGACGCTGCCCACCACCATCTTGCGAAACAGCAGGGGGCTGCCGACGCTGATGCCGCTCACGGAGGGGCTCTTGAGGGTCAGGGCCAAGCCGATGGGGGTGTTCTGACTCAGGGGGAAGCGCTCCTTGCCCGCGCCCTGGCCCGGGCTTGCCTCCACGAAGGCGCCCTTGATCAGGGTATCCAGGTGGGAGACGCCCCCCAGCCCGAGCTTGGCCTGCACCAGGGTGTAGCGTGCGCCGCTCTGCAGGAAGCGGGCGGCGTATTGCCCATCCAGCTCGGCCCTGAAGCTCACCTGACCCAGGGCGGGATCCAGTTCAATCTGCTCCACCTTGCCGATGTCCACCCCGCGGTAACGGATGGGGCTGCCCACCCCGAGCCCGGGGTTGCTGTCGGCGGTCAGGGTCAGGGTGCGCACCTGGGTGCCGGCCTGCTCCTTGCTGTCAAACAGCTGATGGCTGCTGCGGCCGGTACCAAGCCGGTCAAATTCGATGGCCCCCCGCAGCAGGGTGGCGAGGTTGCCCATCTTGACCTGCACCCCGTCGAGCCGGATCTTGCCGTCGATGGCCGCCTTCTTCCAGAACTGGGGCTGCTGCTTGAGCAGGGGCGCATAGACGGCGTCTATCTCCAGGGTGATGCCCACCCCGCGCTCCTCGGCTTTCAACGCCTTGACCTTGCCCGCTTCCAGCCCCAGATAGAGAACGGGAGAGCCTACGCCTATCCCGTCCGCTTGCTCGGCGCGCAGTGTCCAGCGCTCGGGTCTTGCATCACGACTGCCGAGCAGGGCCAGCTCCTGACTGGGATAGAGGCGGTCGATACGCTCCCCCACGGTGGCCTGGACAAGCTTGATCCCGCCCGCCAGCCAGGCGCTCGCCGGGCTGGTCTCCACCTTGAGGCCGCTCAGATCGGCCTGGACCTGCAAGGGGGCGGCGCGATAGAAACGGGCCCGCTTCAGCAGGTGCTGATAGCGCTCGTTCACCACCAGGCTGACGCTGGCATTGCCGCCGGCATCCAGGGTCAGTGCCCCCAGCTCACCTATCTGCAACCCCTTGAACCAGAGCGGGGCCCCCTCGTTCAAGCCGGCGAGATCGTCCGCCTGCAGGGTCAGCTTGATGCCATCGCGCGGCTCCTGGCTCGCCAGCGTCATGGTGCTGACCTTTTCCCCTGCCACATAGTCGAGACGGATGGCCGGTCCGGCCAGCAGGCGATCCGCGTGCTTGACCCCGGTGGGGGAGAGGGAGACAGTCTCCCAGACCAGGCGGCTCTTGCCGGTCATTCGAAATGCCTGCTCTGGGTTGATCAGCGCAGTGACGACTCGGCCCTGCTCGGTCAGGCGAATGGGGTCTATCCTGCCAATCTCTATCCCTTCATAGAGGATGGGCATGCCTTCCTTGACTGGCAGGGAACCCGCCTGGATGGTGATGCGCTCCCCTCTGGCCGCCTCAGCCAGCCCCTTGTAGAGAGTGAAATTGAGCCCCTTCTGCGCGACAGGCGACGCCTTGGGGGAGTCAAACGCTATGCCGCCGCTCAGTATGGAGGTGAGGCTGCCAGCCTCCACGCTGACACCGGCCAGGCTGAAGGAGCCCTTGATGCCGCTGATGTTCCAGAAGCGGGTATCCACCTTGACCAGGTGCTCGAAGCGCGGCTCTATCACCAGATCCAGGATCACATTCTGGTTGTCTTCGCCCAGGCGGGTATTGATGACGCTGCCGACCTCGATCCCGCGGAAGTAGATCTTGGCCCCGATGCCGACCGATCCCAGGGAGTCGGCGGTCAGGTGCAGGGTGCGCCCCTGGGCCTGATAACCGGGGGGAGGGCCGTCCAGGGCATCGAACTCGTCCTCCAGCGGGTTGTTGTCCCGACCGGGTTGCAGGTTGATGTAGTTGCCGGAGACCAGGGTATCGAGACCGGAGATCTCGGTCAGCGACGCCTTGGGACTCACCAGCCAGAAGTCGGAGCCCTTGCGGATGAGCGGGCGGGCGCGGCTGTCGACCTTGGCGAGCACGGCTATCTTGCGACCGTCCTGTGCCAGCTCCAGATCCTGGACTACCCCTATGGCCACCCCCTGATAACGCAGCTGGGTCTTGCCCGGCAGGATGCCATTGCCCTGGGCAAAGTTGATGCGAATGAGTTGACCGCTGCTCGTCCACTGTTGGTAGATGAAACCACCCGCCAGCAAGAGGGCGATGAAGGGCAACAACCAGACTGGGGATAACCAGCGATGTTTCTCAATGACGGGTTCAGCCCCGATCATACCGACTCCTTAAATTGGCTGTGATGCACAGCACATCCGATACAGAAAAAATGCATTAACGGGCCGCCTTGTCCCACAGCAGACGGGTGTCGAGCATCCGGGCCGACATCATGGTGAGGATCACCACGCCGGCGAAGGCGGTTGCCCCGGGCCCGGCCCGCACGTTGAGCAAGACCCCGCGATCCACCAGGGCCACCATCAGCGAGATCACGAACAGGTCCAGCATGGACCAGCGACCGATGAAATCGATGATGCGATACATGATGAGCTGACGCTTGCGCCGCACCGGCTTGCTGCGCTGCAACTGCCAGCAGATCCAGCCCAGCCCCAGTATCTTGCCGATGGGGACTATGATGCTCGCGGTCAGCACTATGGTGGCTATCCCTGACATCTTGCTGCGATAGAGCGCCATGATACCGCTGAAAATGGTATCGGACTGCAGTAATCCCTTGTTGTAGAAATGGGTGATGGGCAGCAGGTTGGCAGGGAGCAGCATGAAGGCGGCGAGCGCCAGCAGGCCCCATGACCAGGCGAGCGAATGGGGGATCCGCATCTGCAACGGGCTGTGGCAGCGGGGGCAGCGCATGGCACTCTGGTAACGCACCAGCAGTCCGCAGGTGTGGCAGCGGCAGAGCCCGAGTTCACGGGCGCTGGTCGGTATCATGAGCCGGCTCCTGCGAGGCGTTTTGCAGCGGTATCCGCTCCCAGTAGGGGGCGGGGTCAAAGAGGATGAGCAACGTCATGTTGAGCAGCATCAATATCCCCAGGCTGAGCAGACCGCCCCCCAGGCGCACGTCGGCGATGTCGATGAGCTTGAACAGGGCGACCAGCAGGCTGACGATGTAGACCTCCAGCATGGCCCAGTGCCGGAACACCTCCACGGCCTTGAGCGTCGGGGCCAGCATGTGCCAGCGTTTGGCAAGGCCGGAGGCGAGCGCGAAGATGCCGAGCAGCAGCCCCACCGGCGCCAGCACGGCGCACCAGAGCACCAGACTCGCGACCCAGAGTTCGCCCTCCTCAAACAGCATCAGAATGCCTTTGAGCAGGTTGGCATCGGAGTTGACCCCCGCCAGGCGCAGGTAGAGCAGGGGTTCGAAGAGGGCGGAGGGGAGCTGCAGGAAGCCGGTGATGGTGAGGGCCATCAACTGGGAAGGACGAAAAGCATAGCGCCCATAGAGATGCTGGTGACAGCGCGGACAATGGGCGTGACGACGCAGGGGCAGCAGCTTGCGTTCGATCAGCAAGTCACACGCCGGGCAGACGATCACGGAGTGGGGATCCGACATACGATTCAACCTGTTGAAGGAATTGATAAAATTTACCCTAAAACGCCTTCGCTGTCTTGCCGCAGCTCAGCCTCTGGTCAAGAAAAGATGGCTCGGCCGGCCAACTTCCAGGGCCATGGAGAGAAACACGGGACCTTGTTGCCACATAAGGGATGCCCGATAAAGCGATGGGCGCGGTAGCGGATCCTGAGTGTTATTTGCAACACTGTATATTCATACATATACTTGCAGTCACTATCATGAGGAGGACGCCACTATGGCCGTTGAGATCAAGTATGTTGTCGTGCGTGGGGGAGTGGAGAAGATGACCTTTGCCAGCAAGAAAGAGGCGGATGCCTATGACAAGCTGCTGGATACCGCCGATGAACTGATGACGCTGCTGGCCGGGGCACCTGTCCAGTTGGCGCCAGAGCAGCAGGAGAGCCTGGCCTTTTACCTGGCCGAGCAGCGGGATCTGCTGCAGAACGTGTTGCGCGGCGGCAAGGGGCAGGGGATCAGCCCCAGGGAGGACAAGGTGGACGCCGAGAAGCCCAAGGGAAAATCCCTCAAGAGCGTGGCCTGACAAGGGAAGGGCGGGGCAGGGCGTCCAGCCCTGGGCCCCGCACCACAATATTCATGCAGAGCCGATTTTAAGTCACTCTTGTCGCTATTTACCCCGAGAAATTTCCAACAAGAGTGCATATTCATTGAATAATAACCATGTTCTATCCTGACCTGTGTCCGACAGGGGAAGCCTTGAAGACTCATCCCCGGACCATCTGGCATCTCCTGATGCCGATAACCCCATTTATCGGCATCAGGATTGCGCGGCACAGGGCCAGCCTCACTCAACAAGACTCACAAGCTCTATCATGACTCATCCGTCACTTCCGCCCGCCATGCCGCTGTTCGACAATCTGCTCCATCTGGAGGCGGGCAACCCCCAGGTCAACCAGTATCTGGCCACCCTCAGCCTGGGCAATGTCCCCGATGCCGGCCTCGTCTATGAGCTGGCCGTCGACTGGCTGCTGGAGCAACGCCACAGCGAGAACAACTACAAGACCTACCGCAGCGAGCTGACCACCTTCCTGCATTGGTGTTTCTGCGAGGTGGCCATCAGCCCCAAGGATCTCACCAGGCGCATCATGATGCGCTATCTCGACTACTGCCAGGCACCGCCACAAGGGCTTATCGCATACCGAAACGTGGCTCAGTTCGTGCTCGACAAGGAGTGGGGAGAGCGGTTGCCCAACCCCTTGTGGCGACCGTTTCTCGGCAAGCGGGAACTGGGCCGCGAGCTGCCATACCGCCTGAGCGAGCAGGCGATGAAGACCAAGCTCGCCATACTGTCGGCCTTCTTCCAGTTCCTTATCCAGGAGGAGTACATGGATCGCAATCCGGCGCTCCTACTGCAGCGGATCAAGCGACCGGACAACCAGGATGCCGGTGAAGAGGCCCAGTCCTTTACCGAATTGCAGTGGTCCTATGTGATGCAGGCCACCGAGCGGTTGGCAACCGAATGCCCGGCCCAGCATGAGCGCAGCCGGTTTCTCATCTGCCTCATGTACGCCTGTTATCTACGTATCTCCGAGGTGGCGGCCAGACCGGGCTTCAGCCCCGTCATGAGCCAGTTTCGCCGCGACAGCAAGACCGGGGTCTGGGGTTATGACATTCCTCGCAGCAAAGGCGGCAAGCGCCGTACAGTGGCCGTCTCCCAGGCCTTGCTGGATGCATTGGCACGCTATCGCACCTTTCTTGGGCTCTCGCCGCTGCCAACCCCGGGCGAACAGACGCCGCTCTTCGTGCGCCACAAGGCGGCGGCCCATGGCCGGGAGCAAGGCGAGCTCAACGCCAACCTGGGGATCCGCCAACTGCGGGATCTGGTGATGGCGGTCTTCGAGCAGGCCGCCAACCTGGCCGAGCAGGATGGTTTTAATCAGGACGCAGCCGAGATGCGCTCCCTGACGCCGCACTCCATCCGCCATACCGGCATCACCCACGACATCAACCTGCATGGCCGACCGCTGTCACACGTGCAGGCCGACGCGGGACACGACAGCATAGATACCACGTCCAAATACCTGCACACCGGCAACAGCGAACGTCACGAGAGTGCCAACCATAAGCCGCTGGATCGCCTGCATGAATGAGTGCTCGTGTACAGACCGTGCAAAGTGTGGCCAAGTGCATCAGTTAAGCCTGAGGTGGCGGGAAAACATGCCCGCCAGTCGACCCAGACTCAACCGCGCATAATGTATATTATGTTAAATGAAATGTGCTTGTTTCCTGTTACCGCCAATTGAACTGTGTATAATGGAAACAATTGATCCTATCCCCGACCGGATGTCTTAAGTGGCTGAATTAACATCAGAACAATTAAAACCCGCTTTCACGATTGAGCAGTTCCCCACACTCAGCGAGCTCGAACCCATCCCTTTTGCCGCCCTGCAACCCAGAGCCATTTCCGGCATCAAGCGACTGGCCAGTTTTGATGGTGACTGCCCGGTCATGCTGCTCAACGGCTTCCCGGGTGCGGATTATGAGAGTGTCTGCCAGACCTTGATCGCCTCTTCCAATGGCAAGGATGGCGACCTGTTCGATCTCTGCTACACCGAGAACCTCAACAACCCGTTCAAGCCTATCTGGCTACGCCTGCAACCCGGTACCGGGTTTGAATTCTGCGAGATGGTTGGCGAGCTGCTCAA
This sequence comes from Aeromonas sp. OTU364, assembly GCF_038440395.1. Taxonomy (NCBI): domain Bacteria; kingdom Pseudomonadati; phylum Pseudomonadota; class Gammaproteobacteria; order Aeromonadales; family Aeromonadaceae; genus Aeromonas; species Aeromonas sp. OTU364. The sequence goes on along the minus strand of NZ_JASATR010000006.1, from coordinate 111,940 downwards.
GCTGATGAGCCATCATCTGGATGCCGAGCGCCTGGTCACCCGCATCATCCGCAAGCAGGAAAATGACCCCAAGATCGTGGACTTTCTCTCCGATCTGGCGGCGCACGTGGCCCAGGGGCTCGAATTCCAGCACCCGGTGCTCATCAACCTGCTGATCCATCACGAAGAGCAGCAAGCGCCCGTCATCTATGGCCGGGATTTGAACTGGGACACTCTGTTTGGCTCCATCAACTACCAGACCGAGCAAGGCTCCGTCTATGCCAACCAGCACTTGCTGGAGCCGGGCCTGCTGCGGGAAGCCAACGGCGGCTACCTCATCTTGCAACTCGACGAGCTGCTCGATCAGCCCCATCTCTGGTTCAAGCTCAAGAACGCCATGCAAAAAGGCGAGCTGGACTGGAATGCCTATCAGGAAGGCAAGACCCTGACCCCCTTCTTCACCCCAGAGGCCACGCCTATCCGGTTCAAACTGATCCTGGTGGGTGACCGGCTGGATGTGGCCGAGTTCCAGATGCTGGACAGGGACATGTCCGAGCGCATCTTCCTGCGCGCCGATCTGGTGTCCGAGGTGAACATCGAAGAGGACTTGCCCGAGTTTCTGCAATATCTGGCCTGGCTGCGGCTGCGCTGGAACCTGCTGGACTTCACTCCGGGTGCCCTCCTCGCCCTGTGTCGCCATGCCAGTCGTCTCTGTGACCATCAGGAGTGGCTCTCCCTCTCGGAGGTGCAGCTCAGCGCCATCATGCGCATGGCTGACAGCCTGGCCCGGGAGCTGGAGGCGGAGAAGGTGACCGACGAGCACATACTGCTCGCCCTGGAGGAGCAGGATTACCGTCTCAACTACCTGGTGGAGCAATCCGATCAGGGGGTCATCGATGGCCAGATCCTGCTGCAGACCGACGGTGAAGAGGTGGGCCAGATCAACGGCCTCTCCGTCATCCAGGTGGCAGGTCATCCCTATGACTTCGGTGAACCGGTGCGACTGACCGCCACTGTGCATCTGGGGGATGGCGATGTGGCCGACATCGAGCGCAAGGCTGAGCTCGCCGGCCACATTCACGCCAAGGCGATGATGATCATCCACGGCTATCTCTCCAACAAGTTCGGCGCAGAGAACCCCTCGCCCCTCTCGGCAAACCTGGTGTTCGAGCAGTCCTATCACGAGATTGACGGCGACAGCGCTTCTCTGACCGGTCTGTGCGCCCTGCTCTCTGCCCTCGCCCGCCAACCCATCTCCCAGCGTTTCGCGGTGACCGGCGCGGTCGATCAGTTCGGCAACGTGCAGGCGGTGGGTGGCGTCAACGAGAAGATCGAAGGCTTCTTCCGGGTGTGCAAGATCCACGGCATCACCGGCAAGCAAGGCATCATACTGCCCGGTACCAACGCCCAGCAGCTCAACCTCTCCGATGAGGTGATTGCCGCCGTCGAAGCGGGTCAGTTCCATATCCACCCGGTGGATCATGTGGAAGAGGCCATCGAATTGCTGACTGGCTGTGTGGCTGGCGAGCCTGACATGCCGGATACCCTGTTTGGCCGGATCCAGGACAGACTGGATGAACTCAATGGCACTGCCCCCAAGAGTGGCGTGCTGCGCAACCTGCTGGGCCGTCTATTCGGCCTCTAAATAAAGTGATCGGAGTTGTTTAGCGAACAACTGTAAGCTAAATTGGCCCGGCTTTGACCCATATGAAGGATAAACAGCGTGACCCTAGATAACGACACCACTAATACCCACCTCTCCCTGTGTGAACAAGGTAAAGAGTCGTTTACCCGTGAAGAGCTGCTTGCCTGCAGCCGTGGCGAATTATTTGGTGAGGGTAACAGCCAACTGCCCGCCCCCAACATGCTGATGATGGATCGCATCGTCAAGATCAATGACAACGGTGGTGAACACGGCAAAGGCGAAATCCTGGCCGAACTCGATATCACCCCGGATCTCTGGTTCTTCGACTGCCATTTCCCTGGCGACCCCGTCATGCCGGGCTGTCTGGGTCTGGATGCCATGTGGCAGCTGGTCGGTTTCTTCCTGGGCTGGAAAGGCGGTCCGGGCAAGGGACGCGCTCTGGGCGTTGGCGAGGTGAAATTCACCGGCCAGATCCTGCCGACTGCCAAGAAAGTGACCTACAAGATCACCTTCAAGCGCGTCATCAACCGCAAGCTGGTGATGGGCATTGCCGACGGCGTGGTCGAGGTGGATGGTCGTCCCATCTACAGCGCGACCGACCTGAAAGTGGGCCTGTTCAAAGACACCACCGCATTCTGATCTGCTCTGACCCGGTCAGAGAGTGACAACGTAAAGGGGCCGCCATGGCCCCTTTCCTTTTGTAATGAGTGATGAAGTCTCGGTTACTTCATGAAGAGGCCTGAGCCTCGCCCCTCCATGGCGTCGCGCCAACCACCAAGCCAGTGCCCTCTGGCATCCAGGCATTGATACGGACACGCTTCTTTCTGTTTGCCGACTACGCCAGCCTGATAACCACGAGCGCGAGCTCTCTCCAGACGGTCCCGTTTCTGTCTCTTCATCATCTACGACCCTCTTCGTGGAACAAAAAAAGCGACCAAGTTTTCACCGGTCGCTTTCATCTTTACCCCAGGGGGGGAGCAGGGTCAAACAAAAAATTCCATGCTATTCAGACGTTGTGACACAAGATACTGAACTGCATTAATTTTTGATGACACATTTTTTATCGCTGGTAACGGCGCAGCCAGGCGAAAGGCAAGGCCAGCAGAGTCAACCAGAACAGGCTGCCACCACCGCCATCTTCACCATCCTGACCGGTCTGGTTGTTGACCGGCGCATTGCTGACCACGTAGTTGGCTGGCGTATTGCCCTGATAGCCCGCCACGGCCGGCATCAGCTTGACGGCGACCACGGTCGCGTTGGTGCGCAGGTTCAGATCGCTCTCGCTGTTGTAGCGATAGGCGGTGGCGGCTATGGTGCCATCACTGCTGATGCCGCTGGCGTAGGCGATGTGGTAATACTTGCCATTCTGGGCACACTGCTTGGCGCCAGCATCATCCAGACCACAGATCAGATCGTTCAGGTACCAGTTGTTGCTCGGGGACGCCGCATTGAGCAGGAAGGCTTCCTGCATGCGGTTGGTGCCGTTGGCCACAGGCTGGGTCTGATGGCGGGAGTCACGCCAGCCGACCACCATGTTGTGATCGTTGATGGCCGCGCCCTCTGAGCCGGAGCCGGAGAGCGGCTTGTCCTGCAGGGGGATGCTGGCTGCCGTGCCCGGGTTGTTCAGATTGAACAGGAACATCTCGGTCGGCCGGTTCTGACCCTTGTTGATGCTGTAACGCTGGTTACCGATCACATAGCCATTCTCGTTGACAGATACCGCCCAGCTATTTTGCAGCACACTGTCATCCTTGCCCGGCTCGCCATCGGGCAGCGGGATGATCTTGGTGGCCCCCACAGTGCCGGCATCGAGGTTCAGGGTCCAGTAGCTGGCCAGGTTGCGGCCGTCGAGATCCCCCGACCCTACCTCACCGGTGGAGCTGTAGCCCACGCCGTACAGGGTGCCATTGAAGGTCGCCGCACCGAATGCAGAAGCGGTCTGCAGCACTTCGTCGCGCTGACGACCATAGTCGGGGGCCTGTATCAGCTTGTTGAAGCCGCCCGAGCCATTGAGCAGCCAGAAGCTGGCCTGGGTATCGAGCCCGGGGCAGTAGCGGAAGTCGCCATACTCATCGTCATTGCCGGCGAAACACCAGTTATAGAAGTCACCGCCCACGTTGTGGCGGTACTTGCCGCTGGCGGCAGTCCCGGTCACCAGGTACTGGCCGTTGTCCAGCTTCTTGATGCTGGTCGGGACGCTCAGGCTGTGGGTGCCGGCGGCATCTTTCAGCTCGACCGGGTTGCCGTCATTGACGATGGCAAAGGCGGTGCGCAGCTTGCCATCCATCTTGTAACCCGCGCGATCGGTCGGGGCATCCCCCAGGGCCGTCACCAGGCCATCGGTCTGGGTGGTGGCGACATAGCCGATGCCGCTGCGCTGATCGACACCATCGAGGAAATCGCGGCGCCACTGGTAGGCAAAGCCTGGATTCTCGTCCCAGAAGGAGTCACAGACGGAGCTTGAAAGGAAGCAACCCTGCTCGAAGCGGAAGCGATCGACCAGGAAGTCGGCAGAGCGCACGGTCGAGAAGTACTCGGCCATGTTGTTCTTGGTGTTGATCCCGATGAGTCCGCTGCCATCGGTACTGATCCCGCTGGCATATCCTTTGACTTCGTCATCGACAATGGTGAAGAAGGAGCTTTGTGCCGCCTGCGCGTTGAGGCTGGCGCCGACCAGGATGGCCAGCATGGATAATTGCTTTTTCATCTACTTCCTTAGTCTTGATGTTTCAACGCTTCCAACTCCTCCCAACGGGAGAAGGCGTGTTCCAATGCGGACTCTGCCGCATGCAATGCATCCAGTTTGGACTGGGTCTGCTCCGCCGGCAGGGAGAAGAACCCGGGATGGTTGATCTCCGCCTGCAGGGCATCGAGTTCCGTTTCCAGCTGTTCCAGCCGGGCTGGCAGATTATCCAGCTCCAGTTGCAACTTGTAAGAGAGTTTGCGTGTTTTTTTCACCGGCTCAGCCGCCAACGCGACAGGCTCTGCCACCTTGGCCGCAGCCGCCTTGGTCGCCTGTTGCTGACTCTGCTGGGCCCGAGTGGCCATCATGTCGGCATAGCCGCCCACGTAGTCGCTGATCCGCCCATCCCCTTCAAACAACCAGCAGCCGGTTACCGTATTGTCGATGAAGCGGCGATCGTGGCTGACCAGCAACAGGGTACCGGGATAATCGGTCAGCAGCTCTTCCAAAAGTTCCAGCGTTTCGACATCCAGGTCGTTGGTTGGTTCATCCAAAATCAACAAGTTACTGGGTTTGAGGAACAGCTTGGCCAACAGTAGACGGTTTTTCTCGCCCCCTGACAAGGCCTTGACCGGGGTCCGCGCCCGTTTGGGTTCAAACAGGAAGTCCTGCAGGTAGCCCAGGATATGGCGGGAGCGGCCGCGCACCATCACTTCCTGCTTGCCCTCCCCCACGTTGTCCACCACGGTCTGCTCGGGATCGAGCTGCTCGCGGTACTGATCGAAATAGGCCACTTCCAGGTTGGTGCCGCCCTTGACCCGCCCACGGCTCGGCTCGAGCTGACCCAGCAGGAGCTTGATGAGGGTGGATTTGCCGCAGCCGTTGGGGCCGACCAGGGCAATCTTGTCGCCCCGCAGCACTTGCAGATCCAGCCCCTGGAACAGGGTACGATCGCCAAAGTCCAGCCCCAGCCCTTCGGTCTCGAACACCAGCTTGCCGGAGCGGTTGACGTCGTCCAGCTGCAGCTTGGCCTTGCCCTGCAGCTCGCGGCGCTGGCTGCGCTCCATGCGCATCGCCTCGAGGGCGCGCACCCGGCCTTCGTTGCGGGTGCGACGGGCCTTGATGCCCTGACGTACCCACACCTCTTCCTGGGCCAGCTTGCGGTCGAACTCGGCGTTTTTCAGCTCCTCGACCCGCAGCCACTCCTCCTTCCCCTGCAGGTACTGATCGTAATTGCCGGGCCAGGAGGTGATGGCGCCCCGATCGAGATCGATGATCCGGGTCGCCAGCTTGTGGATGAACTCCCGATCGTGGGAGATGAAGACGATGGCGCCGCGAAAATCCTTGAGGAACTCTTCCAGCCAGTTGATGGCGTCGATGTCCAGGTGGTTGGTCGGCTCGTCCAGCAGCAGCAGATCGGGGTCGCAGGCGAGCGCACGGGCCAGGGCCACCTTGCGCAGCCAGCCACCGGATAAACTGTCGAGGGTGACGTCGGGATCCAGCCCCAGCAGGGTCAGCACCTGATTGATGCGGGTCTCGAGCTGCCAGCCGTTCTGATAGTCGAGCTGCTCCTGCAATTCGCTCATCTTGCGGATGTTGGCGTCGGAGGGATCGTGCCCCAGCTCCAGGGAGATGTGGTGGTACTGCTTGAGCAGCTCCCCCACCCCGGCCAGCCCTTCGGCGGCATAGTCGAACACGGTCAGCTCGCTCGAGGCGGGCGGATCCTGCTCGAGACGGGTCACCTTCAAGTCCTGCTGCAACACCAGACGGCCGTCATCCAGAGACAATTCGCCCGCGATGACCTTCATCAGGGTGGACTTGCCCGCCCCGTTGCGTCCCACCAGACAGAGGCGCTCGCCGCGCTCTATGGTCAGCTCGGCATTGTCGAGCAGCGGGAAATCACTGAACGACAGACAAGCGCCGTGCAATGTCAAAAGTGCCATGTTTGTTCCTTGTTACTTATGAAAAAACGGGCGGCAGATTCTGCCCCCGTTTCATCGTCAAATCAGTCTCACCCCTGACGGGCAAGCCAGCCCTTGAGCTGTGCCAGGGTGAAGGGCCAGCCCAGTTCGCGGCCGGCGTCGTCCCGCAGCACCGGGATGCGCACCCGGTAGGCCGCAAGCCACTGCTCGTCCTCCAGGATGTCACACTGGCGAGTACTGGCGGCAAGGCCGGCCTCCTCCACCAGCGCCCAGGCCTGTTCGCACAGGTGGCAGCCGTCGGTGTGAAACAGGGTCAGCATCAGGCCTGCGTCTCGGCGTGAGTGATGATCCAGCAGTTGTGGATATGCTGGTTGCGCTCGAAATCCTTCGGCCGGGTCTTGTCGGTGATGTTCTGGGCCTTGAGGCCAGCGGCCTCGAGACCGGCCAGATCCATCTTGAAGTGACGCTTGTTGTTGGAGAACACCAGGGTGCCGTCCGCCGCCAGCAGGCGCTTGAGGTGCTGCATCAGCAGCAGGTGATCCCGCTGCACGTCGAAGCTCTCGTCCATCCGCTTGGAGTTGGAGAAGGTGGGCGGATCGATGAAGATGAGGTCGTACTGCTCATCCGCTTCCGACAACCACTTCAGGCAATCCGCCTGGACGAACTTGTGTTGACGGCCCACCAGCGAGTTGAGGCGCATGTTGTCCTGTGCCCAGTTGAGGTAGGTGTGGGACATGTCCACAGTGGTGGTTTCGCTCGCCCCGCCAAGGCCCGCGTGCACGGTGGCACTGCCGGTGTAGGCAAACAGGTTCAGGAAGCGCTTGCCCTTGGCCATCTGACCCAGCATGCGACGGGTCTGACGGTGATCGAGGAAGAGGCCGGTATCCAGGTAGTCGTAGAGGTTGACCCACAGACGGGCGCCGTACTCCTGCACTTCCATCCGGTGCTGCTCTTCGGAGAGCTTCTGGTACTGCTGCTTGCCTTCCTGACGCTCACGCACCTTCAGGATCACCTTCTCGCCGTCCATGCCGGTCACCTTGATGGCGGCCTGCACCATGTCGAGCAGACGCTGACGGGTCTTCTGGGCGGGGATGTCCTTGGGCGCGGCGTACTCCTGCACCACCAGGTAGTCCCGATAGCGGTCGATGGCGGCGTTGTATTCCGGCAAGTCGGCGTCATAGAGGCGATAGCAGTCGATCCCCTCCTTGCTGGCCCACTTCTCGAGGGTCTTCAGATTCTTGCGCAGGCGGTTTGCAAAGTCCTGGGCGACCTCTTTCTGGGAGGCCACGGAGTCGAGGGCAATCTGGTAGTTGCGCAGCTGGCACTCCAGCGCCCCGTTGAACAGGCGATACTGCTTGTCGGCCCGCAGGCGCAGGCAGCTCAGGAGCTCAGGGGAGGCAGACAGTATGGTGACCTTCCAGCCCTGGAAGCTGCGGCGCAGGGCATCGCCCAGGGCCTGGTGCACTTCCAGCAGGGCCGGGAACTCCCCCAGACGCTCGCCATAGGGCGGGTTGGAGATCAGCATCCCGATCTCGCGGGCCTCCCCTTCCACAGCAGGCATCGGCAGCGGGTTCTCGAGCGCGGTCACGTCGGCCTGCTTGAAGGTGATGAGGTGGGCCACCCCGGCCGCCTTGGCGTTGTCGCGGGCCTTCATCAGCACGCGAGGGTCGGCATCGCAGCCAAACAGCTTGGCTTCGCAGCGTTGCATGCCGCGCTTGGCACGCACCTGGGCTTCCATCATCAGGCTCTGCCACAGTTCGCCATCGTGTTGCAGCCAGCGATCGAAACCGAAGCGCTCGCGGCGCAGGGCCGGCGCCATGTCGGCGGCGATGAAGGCCGCTTCGATGAGCAGGGTGCCTGAGCCGCACATGGGGTCCATCATGGGCTCGCCGGTCCAGCCGCTGCGGGCAATCATGGCGCAGGCCAGGTTCTCTTTGAGCGGCGCCTCGCCTGTGCCCTGACGGTAGAAGCGCTGGTGCAGCGCCGGGCCGGACAGGTCCAGGGTGATGTTGGCCTTGCCCTTGCCCAGGTGCGCCATGATGCGGATGTCCGGCGACTTCTTGTCGACGTCCGGGCGCACATGGCCGCGCTTGGTGAAGCGGTCAACGATGGCATCCTTGATCTTGAGCGCGCCGTACTGGGTGTTGCGAATGGCCGGGTTGGTACCGGTGAAGTCCACGGCTATGGTGGCGGTGCCGGGGAAGTGCTCTTCCCAGGGAATGGTGTGGGCGCCGAGATAGAGATCCAGATCGTCGTTCATCTGGAATTCGGAGAGCACCAGCACGATGCGGGAGGCAAAACGGCTCCACAGGCAGGCCTTGTAGCCGATGGCCAGTTCGCCTTTGAAGTGGACGCCGGCCACGGTCTCACGGACCTGCTCCGCGCCCAGGGTGGTCAGCTCGACGGCCAGCAGGTTTTCCAGCCCCTTGGGGCAGGTTGCAAAAAATTCTTTCATCACGCTCACGGGGATGCCATAAAAATAGTGCCGCATTATACCTTATCGGCCCGCACTCGGCATCCGAACCTTGGGGTTCGCGCGAATATAAAGGGGGCTGGCCGGCGCAATTCCCTCCGTCCTTGCTCTTGTCACCGGCACAGAGGGCGCGGGCAAGACGATGCAACTCAATATCCAGTGCAGAAGGGAGCACGTCAAACGGCGACGAAGTGACCCAAGGAAGCTGCCGCAACGGCATGGGAGAGACGAGCAATAAATAACCGGTTTCGGTTATTTCAAGGGCGTGTGAATATCAACCAAAAATAACGTGCAGAGGCAGTATCAGCTGACCTGTCGATATTGTGCCTGGGCACGGGTCCTGGTCTGCATCCGGTTATTCATCACCTTGATCACCGCGAACCTTGGCAGGATCTTGCTGGCGGTCAGCACCAATTCCTCGGTCAGGTTCAGGCAGACACTCGCCTGATCGCCAGCCTCGATGACCATGAACTCTCCCCTGCCATGGGGAGTCTCCATCCACACCAGGGAGCCCATATCAGGCAAGCAATGAGTCTGCTGTTCATGAAAGAACCAGCTTTGTGGCATCAGGGGTTTATAAAAGCGGCTGACGGCGATGGCATTGAGTACCAGCTGAACCTGATGGGGAACACTCCAATCGAGTTCGGCGGCCTTGTCCATCAGCTGATAATAGAGGGCGGCATCGTCGACACAAAAAGGCTGGGTCGTGAAGGAGCTGGGTACGAGTTGTCGCCCCTTATATTCGGTGGCGAATATCATGCGATCGGATAAATCCAGCATCAGACGGTCATCCTGAGCATCATAATGCCACTGCCAATTGTCATTGGGTTGGATACACATGGAGTTGCCCTTACTTAAGCCGTTCCTCGACTTTATTCCATGTCGAGAATTTGAGCAACTTTAAATAAGGGCAACCGGTTATCTTTTAAATATGGGTAACGATCTCTTTGACCAGACTCGGGCCCTTATAAATAAAGCCACTGTAAATCTGGACCAGACTGGCACCCGCCGCTAATTTCTCCCGGGCGGCCATGGCGCTGTCAATACCACCCACCCCTATGATAGGCAGAGCCCCATTAAGGGCCTTGGCCAGCAGGCGGATCACCTCCGTGCTCTTGTGCTGGAGCGGACGACCACTGAGCCCCCCCGCTTCACCGGCATGGGGCATGTCATAAATCATGTCGCGCTCCAGGGTGGTATTGGTGGCGATGACTCCATCGATCCCGTTTTTGATCAAGGAGGCGGCAACCTGATTAATTTCATCCAGGCTGAGATCGGGGGCAATTTTAACGGCAAGGGGAACGTACTTCTTATATTGCGCGGCCAGCTCCTGCTGGCGAACCTTGAGGGCAGCCAGCAATTCATCGAGCGCCTCGCCATATTGCAGCGAACGCAGCCCCGGGGTGTTGGGGGACGAGATATTGACGGCAATATAACCGGCATGATCATAAACCTTGTCCATGCAGATCAGATAATCGTCCTTGCCCTGCTCGATGGGGGTGTCCTTGTTCTTGCCGATATTGATGCCGATCACCCCCTGATATTTGGCCTCTTTCACCTTGGCCACCAGATGATCGACCCCCTTGTTGTTGAATCCCATGCGGTTGATGATCCCTTCCGCCGGAATTACCCGGAACAACCGCGGCTTGTCATTTCCGCTCTGGGGCTTGGGGGTCACAGTGCCTACTTCAATAAAGCCGAACCCCATGGCACCAAATGCGTCGATACACTCCCCGTCTTTATCGAGGCCGGCCGCCAGTCCCACCGGATTGGCAAAATTAAGCCCCATGACAGTGACGGGGCGTTGGGGGAGTGAATGACGGAAGAAACAATCGAGCGGTGTACCGAGAAGGCGGGGCAAATACTTGATGGAGAGATCGTGTGCCTGTTCGGGATTGAGTTTGAACAGAAAATGCCTGGCGAGGGGGTACAGCATGTTTGCTCCTTAAAAAAGCCCCGGCAACTGGCCGGGGCTTTTGGGGTTATGCCGAGGTTCGGCAATTCAACTGGAGCAGGTTCAACTCTCGCAAGGCCACCGAGAACTTGGCGAACTCGTGGGTGCTCGTGGTCTTGAAGTCGGCCAACATATGGGTCCAACGGGACAAGAGTTGCTCATGCTCCGAAATCCAGTCGGCCAGTATGGTAGCGCATTCTCCCTGCTCTTTGCACCCTTCCAGTACCACTGAGGTGAGGCTGCGTTGCTGCCAGTCCAGATCCTCGCGGAAGGAGGCCCGGGCCATCGCCTGCCAGTGGTTGCCCACCGGCTGATGGTTGATCTGCTCGAGGAACCAGTGCAGATCCAGCTTGGCACCGAGGCGGTAGTAGACATTGGCGGCGCGCAGTATGTCGGTCTTGTGCTCCGCGGCAATCTGGGCCAGATCCAGGCTGGAGAAGAGGCTGCTCATGTGAGCCACCTGACGGGCGATGGCTTCCGGTACCTGTTTGGCCACCAGGGCGGCGACGGCCTGGCGATGCTCGGCCACTTCGCTCTCGTCCATCACCTCGTAGAGGTGCTCCCCCAGGGTCTCGAAGGCCGGGCGGAAGAAGGCGATGTTCTCGCCGATGCTCCAGCTGCGGTTGCGGGCACGCAGGAACCAGCGAGTGGCGCGGCGCACTATGCGGCGGCTGTAGAACATCAGCTCGAGCTGGGTGTTGGCGTCCACCAGGTTGTCACACCCTTCGATCTCGCGCCACAGGGTACCCAGACCGAACACCTCCCGGGCCATGGCGAAGCAGCAAGCCACTTCGGCCACAGAGGCACCGGTCTCGTCCTTCATCCGGCTGGCGAAGTTGAGCCCCATGTCGTTGACCAGCATGTTGGCCACCCGGGTCGCGATGATTTCGCCCCGCAGCGGGTGCTGAGCCAGCTCGGCACCGAACTGCTGCTGCAACTGGGCCGGGAAGCTGGTGACCAGCATGTTGGCGAGGAAGGGCTCCTCGGTCACTTCCGGGCAGTTGAGCTGCTCTTTCAGTACCATCTTGCCGTAGGCCACCAGCACCGCCAGCTCGGGACGGGTCAGCCCCTGCCCTGCCGCCATCCGCTCGGAGAGCTCCTCGTCGGAGGGCAGGAACTCCAGCGCACGGTCCAGCTTGCCTTCCCGCTCCAGTCCCTGGATGAAGCGTTGCTGCTCTTTCAACTGCTCGGCACCACGGAAGGCGGTGACCGAGATGGACTGGGACTGGCGATAGGCGTTGGTGATGACGATCTGGGCCACGTCGTCCGTCATCTCGTACAGCATCTGGTTGCGCTGCTTGAGGGTCATGTCACCTGCGGCCACCAGCTGGTTCAGCAGTATCTTGATGTTGACCTCGTTGTCGGAGCAATCCACCCCGCCCACGTTGTCGGTGAAGTCGGTGTTGATGTGACCGCCCTGGCTGGCGTACTCCACCCGGCCAAGCTGGGTGAAGCCGAGGTTGCCGCCCTCGCCCACGATGCGGGCACGCAAGTCACGGCCATTGACCCGCAGCACGTCGTTGCTGCGATCCCCCACGTCGGCGTCGCTCTCGCGGGCGCTCTTCACATAGGTGCCGATGCCGCCGTTCCAGAGCAGGTCCACGTTGAGGCAGAGCAGCGCCTTGATCAGCTCGTTCGGGGCCATGCTGGCCTTGTCGGTGCCGAGCAGGGTCTGAATTTGCGGGCTCAGCTTGATGGACTTGGCGGAGCGCAGGAAGATGCCGCCCCCTGCCGAGATGAGCTCCCGGTTGTAGTCATCCCAGCTCGAACCCGGCAGCTCGAACAGGCGCTTACGCTCGACGAAGCTCCTGGCCGCATCGGGAGTCGGGTCGATGAAGATGTGCATGTGGTTGAAGGCGCCCACCAGCTGGGTGTGCTCGGAGAGCAGCATGCCGTTGCCAAACACGTCGCCGGCCATGTCACCTATCCCCACGCAGGTGAAGTCGGTGGTCTGGCAGTTGACGCCGATCTCGCGGAAGTGACGCTTGACCGATTCCCAGGCGCCGCGCGCCGTGATGCCCATCTTCTTGTGGTCATAACCGACCGAGCCGCCGGAGGCGAAGGCATCGCCCAGCCAGTGGCCGTATTCCTGGCTTATCTCGTTGGCGATGTCGGAGAAGGTGGCGGTGCCCTTGTCGGCCGCCACGACCAGGTAATAGTCATCCTCGTCGTGACGCACCACGGATTTGGGCGGGATCACCTCTCCCTTGATGATGTTGTCGGTGACATCGAGCAGGCCGCGAATGAACAGGCGATAGCAGGCCTTGCCCTCTTCCTGGATGACGGCACGGGGCGCCCCCGCCGGCATCTGCTTGCAATAGAAGCCGCCCTTGGCGCCGACCGGCACTATGACGGTGTTCTTCACCTGCTGCGCCTTGACCAGACCCAGCACCTCGGTGCGGAAGTCTTCCTTGCGATCGGACCAGCGCAGGCCGCCACGGGCCACCTTGCCCCAGCGCAGATGCACCCCTTCCACCCGCGGCGAGTAGACGAAGATCTCGAATTTCGGCAGCGGCAGCGGCATGTCGGTGATGCTGGAGGGGGCCAGCTTGAAGGAGATGTAGGGCTTGGCCTGACCCTCCTGATCCGGCTGGTAGTAGTTGGTGCGCAGGGTGGCGTCGATCATCTCCATGTAGCGGCGGATGATGCGATCGTCGTCCAGGTTGGCCACCTGATCCAGCTTGGCGGCGAGCTGCTCGTGCAGCTTGGCCTGTACCTTGGCATCCTGCTTGATGGCGGGATTGAGGCGCTGCTCGAACAGGGTGAACAGCAGCTCTGCGATGTCGGGGTAACGGGTGAGCGTCTCCTCGATATAGGACTGGCTGAAGGAGACGCCGGTCTGGCGCATGTATTTCGCATAGGCGCGCAGCACAGAGACCTGACGACCGGTGAGGCCGGCCCCCAGCACCAGACGGTTGAAGCCGTCATCTTCCAGGGTCTTGTTCCAGATGGCGGCGAAGGCCTGCTGGAAGCGCTGCTGGCTCTGGGCCAGATCGAATGGCTGATCGCCGCGCAGCAGCATGGAGAAGTCGAGGATCCAGAAGATCTCGCCGCTCGGGGTCCGTACCTGATAGGGCGTCTCGCCGATGACGCGCAGCCCCATGTTTTCCAGCATGGGCAAGACGTCTGAGAGGTGGATGGGCTCGGTGCGGTGGAACAGCTTGAGGCGCACCCGGCGATCGTTCTCTTCTTCCTGGGCGCGGTAGAACAGCATGCCGAGCGGCTCGGCTTCACTCAGGCCATCGAGGGCCATGATGTCAGCCACGGCAGAGCCCGGCAGCACGTCTTCCTTGTAGGCGCGGGGGAAGGCGGTGCTGAAACGGCGGCGCAGTTCATTGCCACGGGCCTCCCCATAATGGGAGAGCAGCACGGAATCCAGGCGGTCATCCCAGCTGCGGGCCGCTTCAATCAGGTTGTTCTGTACTTCGTTCACATCCACATCCACGTTGTTGTTGTTGACCCGCACTATGTAGTGGGTCCGAGCCAGCACGCCTTCGGTGAAGTAGACGTTGAACTCCACCTCTTCGCTGCTGCCAAAATACTTCTGCAAGATCTGCTGGGTCTTGACTCGCAGCGCCGTGTTGTAGCGCTCCTTGGTGACATAGACCATGCAGGAGAAGAAGCGGCCGTAGACATCCCGGCGCACGAACAGGCGCAGCATGTCGCGCTCCTGCATCTCCAGCACCCCAAGACCTGTGGCCAGCAGCTCCTCTTCCCGGGCCTGGATCAGCTCGTCGCGGGGATAGGTCTCCAGCACGTTGAGCAGCGCCTTGTAGGCGTGGGAGCCCTTCTCGTGACCGGAGGCGGCCATGATGCGCTCGAGGCGGTGGCTGATGAGGGGGATCTGGGTGGCGCTGGTGTTGTAGATGGAGGAGGCGTAGAGACCGATGAAGCGATCTTCCCCCACCACCTTGCCGTGTTCGTCGAAGCGCTTGATGCCGATGTAGTCCACATAGGCCGGGCGGTGTACCCGGGACTTAGCGTTGGACTTGGTGAGGATCAGCAAATCGGAGCTCAGGGCGGCGTGACGGGCGCTGGCGGGCATGTTGCCAAGGCGTTGCCCCTCGTCCTTGATGGAATTCTTCATCAGCCCCAGGCTGGAGTCCGGCAGCGGCAGGATCTCGTGATCCCCCTCCACCGCCTTGACGTCATAACGGCGATAGCCCATCAGGGTGAAGTTGTGGGCGGCGACCCATTTCAGGAAGGCGACACAGGAGTCGACGTCTGCCTGGCTGACCGGGTTCTTGCGCTTGGGCAGCTCCTCGATGATCTCGTTGAGGCGACCCAGCATGGGCTGCCAGTCCCCGACCGCCAGGGCCACTTCCCTCGCCACCGAGTTGAGCTCGGCGGTCAGGGCATCCATCTGTTCCTCATCCGTCAGATGATCGATCTCGATGAGGAAGGCGGTCTCGACCGAGGTCTGGGAGGCCGTGTTGTCGAGATCCAGGATGGCGCCTATCTTGCCATCGCCGCCGCGAATGAGGTGTAGCGGCTGGTGCAGCATCATGTGGGCCGTGATACCCCGGCGCTTGAGCGCCATGCGGATGGAGTCCACCAGGAAGGGAGAGTCCTGCAGGATGATCTCGACGATGGTATGGGGAGACTGCCATCCGTGGCGGGTCAGCTCGGGGTTGTAGACCCGGATATAGGGCTCTGTGCTGGTGCGCTGGTTGAGCGCATTCCACAGGCTGAGCGCCGCCCCGTAGAGATCGCTGTCATTGCGATCGTGCAGGTCGGTGCTCGCCATGTTGCCGTAGAACTTGGCGACGAAGCACTCGACCAGGGAGGCACTGTTCTTGGGCAATTTCTGATGGATCAGGCTGAGAACGTTTTCGAGCAGAACTGAGGTAGGGGCGTCTTTCAATGCCATTGCTAGTTTCCTTATCGGACGACATCACAGACACGGCGACATCCACCCAGGATGCGCGCCGGTACAGAGTTGCTGCGAAGTGTAATGACTTGGATCGCGGAAGGCGAGCAAAGGTGATAACGGGATGTTAAAAACAAGGGGCAGATCACGGCTTGGGTTGTGATAAATTTTGCCAAGTCGCTAAAATTTAGAAAATCGCACTGGTTGTAAGGCAATTTACCGGATAGATAGTGACTTAAAGCAGATATTTACCCGGAATATTGTTCATGTTTTGTTAATTTATGCGTTTTGGGCTGACGGGGCGCTCATCCTCCTGTATTTGGCGCCGCAAGCAGGCGTATTCCCCTCTACAGGAGGCTTACACCAGGGGATCGACTACGGAAAGCTACCCTTTCGAGACAGAGGCCACCGGGATGAGCCGAGAAGGGCCCGCTCTCTTCGACTCGCCTCAGGCGAGCCTCTCCAGGCGAACAAAGCGGTGATCTTCCTGGGTAACCAGCCGAAAGTGACCGTGTACCCCGTTGACGCTGACGAAGGAGCGGATCTTTTCCAGGCCCAGCTCTATGGTCAACCCCTGCTCGGTGCGCACCACCAGGCGTCTGGCCTGGCCCTGGTACATCAGCATGATCTCGTCGCGGCTGAGGGCCAGCCGAAAGGTGTACTGCCTCATTCCCCCTCCTCTTGATGAAAAACGGGCAGGAGAGCCTGACTCCCCTGCCCGTGACCGGCACCCTTACTGCGCCAGTGCCTTGCTTACCTTCTCGAACAGATCCCGCGCCAGCCCCTCGAGGTTGGCCAGACGGGTCAGCTCGGCCCGGACGAACGCCTTGCGCCCCTCATCCAGTCGCTTGAACTGGATGAGGGGGGTGATGAGGCGGGACGCCACCTGGGGATTGACCTCGTTGAGCGTGATCAAGAGATCGGTCAGGAAGCGATAGCCGCTGCCATCCACCGCGTGGAACTGCACCTGGTTGTTCATGGCGAAGCTGCCGATGAGCGCCCGCAGCCGGTTCGGGTTGCGGATGCTGAAGGTGGGGTGGCTCATCGCCTGTTTCACCTCATCCAGCACGTCGGCGGCAGGCTTGCAGCCCACCAGGCGCAGCCAGTTGTCCAGCACCAGGCCGTCATGGGCCCACTTGCCCTCAAAATCGGCCAGCAGCGCGGCGCGGCACGGCAGCAGATAGCCGTTGGCCACCTGCAGCGCCGCCAGGGTGTCGGTCATGTTGTCGGCGGTGGCATACTGCTCGCGCACCAGTGCATCGGCCTGCTCCGCATCCAGCGCCGCCAGATAGCCGAGTACCACCCCCTTGAGGGCGCGCTTGGCGGTGTCGGCATGGATCACCCTGTACCCCGTCAGCCGCAGGCTCTCATAGGTAGCCGCCAGACGCGCGCCGAAGGCCTCGGCGAGCTGGCCATGGATGGCATCACGCACCCGATGGATGGCATCGATATCGGCCACCTCGAACAGCTCGGCCAGGGTCGCCTCACCGGGCAGCGCCAGGATCTCCGCCTTGAGGGCCGAGTCCAGCTCGGCCTCGTCCAGAATGGCGACGAAGGCCGCCAGCAGGGTTGGGGAGAGCGCAACCCCCTGCCCTTGCTGCACCCGTGCCACCCCGTCGATGACCGCCTTGTTGATCAGCATCTGGGCCGCATCCCAGCGGGCAAACTCGTTGCGGGCATGGCGCATCAGGAAGGCCAGGGCCTCGTCGCTGTAGTCATAGTGCAGCTTGACCGGGGCGGAGAAGTCCCGCAGCAGGGAGGGCACCGGCTTGACCTGCACCCGATCGAACAGGAAGGTCTGCTCTTCTTCCAGCACGTCGAGCACGTTGCCGATGGCCTTGCCCTGGTACTGCAGCGCAATGACGTCACCCTGCTCGTCATAGAGTTCGATGTCGAGGGGGATATGCAGCGGCAATTTTTGCGGCTGATCCTGGGTCGGCGGCGTGTGCTGGCGCACGTGCAGGCGATAGACGCCGCTTTCGGCATCGTAGTCGTCGGTCACGGTCAGCTCGGGAGTGCCGGACTGGCTGTACCAGCGGCGGAAACGGCCGAGATCGACCCCGGAGGCATCCTCCATCGCCTGCACGAAGTCATCGCAGGTGGCGGCCGAGCCGTCGTGACGCTCGAAGTAGACGCGCATGCCGGCCTGGAACTTATCCTCCCCCAGCAGGGTGTGCAGCATGCGGATCACTTCCGAACCCTTCTCGTAGACGGTCAGGGTGTAGAAGTTGTTCATCTCTATCACCACATCCGGGCGAATGGGGTGAGCCATGGGGCCGGCATCTTCGGCAAACTGCGGACCGCGCACGGTGCGCACGTTGTTGATGCGGTTGACGCCGCGTGAGCCCAGATCCGAGGAGAACTCCTGATCCCGGAACACCGTCAGCCCCTCTTTGAGGCTGAGCTGGAACCAGTCGCGGCAGGTGACACGGTTGCCGGTCCAGTTGTGGAAGTATTCGTGGGCGATGACCCGCTCTATGCCGTGGTAGTCGCCGTCGGTGGCGGTGGCCGGGTTGGCCAGCACGAACTTGGAGTTGAAGATGTTGAGCCCCTTGTTCTCCATGGCGCCCATGTTGAAGAAGTCCACCGCGACGATCATGTAGATGTCGAGGTCATACTCGAGGCCAAAACGCTGCTCGTCCCAGCGCATGGCGTTGATGAGGCTCTCCATGGCGAAACCGGCTCTGTCCAGGTTGCCCTTGTCGACGAAGATCTCCAGGGCCACCTTGCGGCCGCTTTGGGTGGTGTAGCTACCCCGCTCCACGTCGAAGTCGCCGGCCACCAGGGCAAAGAGGTAGCTCGGCTTGGGGAAGGGATCCTGCCACTGCACGAAGTGGCGACCGCCGTCCAGCTCGCCGCTCGCAACCTTGTTGCCGTTGGAGAGCAGATAGGGGTATTTGGCTTTGTCGGCGGTGATCCGGGTGCTGTAACGGGCCAGGATGTCGGGCCTGTCCAGGTAATAGGTGATGCGGCGAAAGCCCTCCGCCTCACACTGGGTGCAGTAGGCATCGCCGGACTTGTAGAGCCCCTCCAGCGCCGTGTTGGCGGCGGGATCCAGATCCGTGACTATGGTCAGCACGCACTCGGCGGGCAGGTTGAACAGGGTCAGGCTGCTCTCCCCCAGCTCGAACCGGGTGAAGGGGACGCCGTCCACGCTGACGCTGTGCAAGACCAATCCTTCCCCGTCCAGCACCAGGGGCTCGTTGTGCTCGCCGCTGCGACGCAGCCGGGAGATGGCGGTCACCCGGGTCAGGGGTTCCTGCAGCTGAAAATCGAGATCGATGCTGTCGATCCAGTAGAGGGGCGCCCGGTAATCCTGGCGATACTTGGCCGTCATGGCCTGGGAGTGATCGGTCATTATTGTCTGCTTCCACGCATTGTTATCAACGTGTCAGAGGCTGTCACAACGATCCCGCAGGGTCAAATAGTTTGCATTCAGCCAAAAGAGAGGGCGACCTGAGTCGCCCTTGCATTCATGTGGATGTCACCCTGGACATTCAGCCCTTGCTGAGTCTCGCCAGATCCGCCGTGATGTTCGCGGCTTCGATCTGATACTCGTCAGGGGCCTCGAAGTCGGCAGGCAGTTCATCCAGGCTCTTCACCGTCGGCTTGCCAAGGCGGGTCAGTCGCTCGTTGGCTCGCGCCAGCGCCTTCTCGTCCTGCTTGGCCTGATCCGCCAGTCGCTCGGCTTCGTTCAGGGAGACCGACTTCTTGTCCTTGTCCTCCTGATACTCCTTGATGTCCTGCATCACGTAGGCAAATTCAGGATCCTTGGCGATCCGCGCCTCGTGAGCCGACTTCAACCTGGGCAGCAGACTGGAGAAGTCCCCCAGCTTGTCGTAACTGGCCGAAGCTATCTTGTCCCAGGGCAGGGCGTTGAACTCCCGGCTCTCCCCGGTCTCGTCCGGCGAGACGGCGGTCGGGAAGTCGATGTCCGGCGCCACCCCCTTGTTCTGGGTGCTGCCGCCATCAATCCGGTAGAACTTGGCGATGGTGTACTGCACGTGACCCAGCGGCTGCTCGTAGAAGTCGTAGACCTTGGCGAGGCTGCGATGCTGCTGCACCGTGCCCTTGCCGAACGAGTTCTCGCCGAGGATCAGGGCGCGGCCGTAATCCTGCATGGCGGCGGCGAAGATCTCGGAGGCCGAGGCGCTGTAGCGGTCGATCATCACCGACATGGGGCCGCCATAGTAGACGTTGCCGTCATCGTCACCGTTGACGGTGATACGACCCATGTGATCACGAATTTGCACCACGGGACCGCTGGCGAAGAAGAGGCCGCTCAGGGCGGAGGCTTCCGTCAGGGCACCGCCGCCGTTGCCGCGCAGGTCGACGATGAGACCATCGATCTTCTGCTTGTTGAGGCTGGAGAGCTCCTTGATGACGTCGTCATGGAGATTGACGTAGAAGCTCGGGATCTCGAGTACCCCAATCTTCTTGCCTTCGGCGTCGATCACCTTTGACTTGGCGGCCCTGTCTTCCAGGCGCACCTTGTCGCGGGTCAACTCCACCAGCTCGGTCTTGGCGGTCGCGCCCTTGCCGCGCTGGATCTCCAGCTTCACCTTGCTGCCCTTGGGTCCCTTGATGAGTTCGACCACGTCATCGAGACGCCAGCCGATCACATCGACGATCTTGCCATCGTCCTGCCCTACCCCGGTGATCTTGTCATCGGGTTTGAGGTGGTTGGACTTGGCCGCCGGGCCGCCGGGCACCAGGGAGCGGATGACGGTGAAGTCATCTTCCGCCTGCAGCACGGCACCTATGCCCTCCAGCGAGAGGTTCATCTCGGTGTTGAAGCGATCGGCGCTGCGCGGCGAGAGGTAGCTGGTGTGGGGCTCGATGGCACGGGCGAAGGAGTTCATGAAGAGCTGGAACACATCCTCGCTCTCGGTCTGGGACATCCGCTTGATGGCGTTGTTGTAACGCTTGCCAAGCAGCTCCTTGATCTCGGGCCACTCCTTGCCGCTGAGCTTGAGGCTCAGGGCATCGAACTTGACCCGTTGACGCCACAGCTCGTTGAGCTCGGCCTCGTCTTTGGGCCAGGGAGCCCCTTCCCGATCGAAGATGTAATTGTCAGGCTGGGTGAAATCCAGGGGAGTGTCGAGCAGTTTGAGGGCGTATTCGAACCGCTCGTAACGCCGCTGCTGACTCAGGTTGAACATCTCGTAGGCCGGAGCCAGACGCCCTCTCTCGAGGTCGGTGTCAAAACCGGTACGGTACTTTTCAAAACGGCTGATGTCAGAGGCCAGAAACAGGTTGCGGCTGTAGTCCAGATTCTCCAGATATTTGTCAAATATCACGGAGGAAAAGGCATCGTCCAACTTGAACTGTTTGTAGTGAGAGCGGGTAAACAGATTGGCAATTCGCTTGCTGGCCGTAGCATGTTGGCTCTCCTGAGCCAACACAGGCAAATCACTTTCCTTGAGCACCGGCTCGATGGCCTGTGCGAGCCCGGCGAGCGCCAGGCTACAGGCAACGAGGGAAAAACGAATCACGCCATGCTTCAACATTCGTCTCCTTAGAGAACCAGATGCTCGAACTTGACCCGCAACATCATGCCGGTCTGCAATTGAACCTGTACGTCATCCTTGGTCACTTCCTTGATGGTCGCAGGCACGGGAGACTTGCCCAGCACGACGCGCACGCCTTGATCCACTTTCAGGGTGGCGGCATCCACTTTGACCAGGGGAGCATCGGCTACAGGCGCGGCCTTGGGGGCGGACCTGGGCTTGTCGGAGCGAGGAGCATCGGCCTTGCGCGGCGCGTTGCGGCGCGGCTGCTTGGGCTTGTCTTCCTTCTCCTTGGTGTTGGTGCGGCGGCTGGCAAAGACACGCTCTTTGCTCTCCTTGAGGGCCTGTTTGGCATGTTCGATGTGCTCTTCGGTCAGCAGCTCACCGGGGTTGCCATCCAGATCGACACGGGCCTGGCCAGCCTTGAGGCCATGCAGGTAACGCCAGCTGGAGGTGTATTGACGCAGAGCAGAGCGCAGCATGGTCTTGGAGACTCTCTCGTCATCAGCAAGACGCGCGGCCAGATCCTGGAAGATGCCAATCTTGAGTGGCTTGGCCTCTCCTTCAGCGATGAAGCAGGCCGGGAATTTCTCGACCAGGTAGGCAACGATCTCTTTACTGTTCTTCAGCTTTTCAGTGTTTTCCATGTATAACCTTGGCTTTCATATAGACGCACGGGCATGCCCGAACACAACAAAGGCCCTATTATAGAGAGCTTGGGACCTTTTGCGAACCATCTAGCAATGACTTAGAGCATGCTTTCCAAAATTTGCACCGTTTCTTCGAGGCCAATCCGGTCCTCCTGGTCGAAACGGTTAAAAATCGGACTATCCACGTCCAGCACCCCGATGATCTCACCACCGCGACGCAGCGGAATCACGATTTCCGAATTGCTGGCGCCGTCGCAGGCGATGTGACCCGTGAACTGGTGTACGTCGTCCACCAGCTGGGTCTTGCCCTCGGCCACCGCCGTGCCGCAGACGCCGCGGCCCACCGGAATGCGCACGCAGGCCGGCTTGCCCTGGAAGGGGCCGAGCACCAGGGTCTCCCCTTGCAACAGATAAAAACCGACCCAGTTGATGTCGGCCAGCTCCTGATTGAGCAGGGCAGACAAGTTCGCCAGGTTGGCAATCAGGTCGGGTTCACCCTCCAGCAGCGCCTGGGCCTGTTGGTTGAGGGTGCGATAAAATGCTTGTTTTTCAATCATGATTAAATGAACTTCACTCCTTGATAATGAATGCAAGGTACCGACCTGCCTGAAAAATTCAAATCAAATTTCACTTCTCCCCCCTCCTGGGCCGCAAACGGCAGCCTGCTGTCAGGGGGAAACCCCCAGCGCCAGTTGCTGGCGCTGGCCATTGCTCCACTCGATATTGAGCAGCCACTCCATGGCATCTGTGGTGCAACTTCCTACCTGAGCGGCCCCCTGCCAGCCCCCCTCCTTCGCCTCGAGCTGCACCGGGATGACCCCCATGAACATGGTCCTGCCCTCCAGCCAGGCCTTGATGGGGGTGATGGCGGGGGAGCCCCCCTGAAGGCGCAACACAAAGTCATGTTCAGGACGGATCGGCAAGCCGTCTATGCTGGCCGTCAGGGGCTTGTCACCGACCAGAAGGGAACAGCTGCTGTGGGACAGATCACAAATCTGATCATTTGTTCCCGTCGCCTCCCCGCCCGGCGGGGCCGAAAACCAGGTTCGATAGGCCATCAGGGAGAGCAAAATGGCCAACACCATGGTCAAGTGCACGATTTTGCGTGAAGTGAGTCTCTCTTTCATGAAAAAACAGCCCTGTAAGGTACTTTAAAAATGCGATTTTCGTGATCTCGCGCAAGGTAAAAAACCAGATAGCGCGGGACCCGCTGGAGCCAAATATATCACTGTTTGTACTGTTATTTTACCGGTCAGTTCAGTATCATTCTCAATGAATTTTCATTTAACCACCTTTTGCTTTTCCTTTTATTAACAGATGTTAACGGGAGGATTTGGCAAATCAGGGGTGAAAATGGCCCCGATTACCGGGCGAAAAACAAACAACAGCATCGGAAGCGGAATACAACGATGAGCCATACAACAAACCACCCTGAGTACAACTACACCGTTGTGCGCCAGTTCACCGTCATGACGATTGTCTGGGGAATTGTCGGTATGTCGGTTGGTGTACTGATCGCAGCCCAGTTGATCTGGCCTGCCCTCAACTTTGATACCCCCTGGCTGACCTACAGCCGCCTGCGTCCCCTGCACACCAACGCGGTCATCTTCGCGTTTGGCTGCAGCGCGCTGATGGCCACCTCCTTCTACGTGGTACAGCGCACCTGTCAGGTCAGGCTGTTTGGCGGCCCACTCGCCTCCTTCGTGTTCTGGGGCTGGCAGGCGATCATCCTCGCCGCCGCCATCACGCTGCCACTGGGATACACCACTTCCAAGGAGTATGCCGAGCTGGAGTGGCCCATCGACATCGCCATCGCCGTGGTCTGGGTGAGCTATGCCATCGTCTTCTTCGGCACCCTGGTCAAGCGCACCACCTCCCACATCTATGTGGCGAACTGGTTCTTCGGGGCCTTCATCATCACGGTGGCGGTGCTGCACATCGTCAACAACATGGAAGTGCCGCTCTCGGGCATGAAGTCCTACTCCATGTACTCAGGTGCCATGGATGCCATGGTGCAGTGGTGGTATGGCCACAACGCGGTCGGCTTCCTGCTCACCGCCGGCTTCCTCGGCATGATGTACTACTTCGTACCCAAGCAGGCGGGGCGTCCGGTCTACTCCTACCGCCTCTCCATAGTGCACTTCTGGGCGCTGATCTCCCTCTACATCTGGGCAGGCCCGCACCATCTGCACTACACCGCCCTGCCCGACTGGGCCCAATCGCTCGGCATGGTGATGTCCCTCATCCTGTTCGTCCCCTCCTGGGGCGGCATGATCAACGGCATCATGACCCTGTCCGGTGCCTGGCACAAGTTGCGCTATGACCCCATACTGCGCTTCCTGATCGTCTCCCTGTCGTTCTACGGCATGTCCACCTTCGAAGGCCCCATGATGGCCATCAAGACGGTCAACGCCCTCTCCCACTACACCGACTGGACCATAGGTCACGTCCACTCCGGTGCCCTGGGCTGGGTTGCCATGGTCTCTATCGGCGCCGTGTATCACCTGATCCCGAACCTGTTCGATCAGGGCCGCATGTACAGCATCCGCCTGATCAACGTCCACTTCTGGCTGGCGACCGTGGGCACAGTGCTCTACATCGTCTCCATGTGGATTTCCGGGGTGATGCAGGGTCTGATGTGGCGTGCGGTCAACGATGACGGCACCCTGACCTACAGCTTCGTGGAGGCGCTGCAAGCTTCCTATCCCTTCTACTTCGTGCGCTTCCTGGGTGGCTGCTTCTTCGTCACCGGCATGCTGCTGATGGCTTACAACGCCTATCGCACCGTCACTGCGCCCAAGGGTTCCCTGGAACCCGTCGCACAGCCAGCCTGATCTGAAGGGGTTTAAAGCATGAGCAACAACAACCGTCACGAAATTTTTGAAAAGAGCGTCCCCATGCTGGTGATAGGCATTATCTTTGCCATCAGCCTGGGGGGCCTGGTCGAGATCACGCCGCTCTTCTTCCAGAAGCAGACCAACGAGCCGGTGGAGGGCCTCAAGGCCTACACCGCCCTGCAGATGGAAGGACGCGACATCTACATCCGCGAAGGCTGCACCGTCTGCCACAGCCAGATGATCCGCCCGTTCCGCGCCGAGACCGAGCGCTACGGTCACTACTCGGTCGCCGGTGAGAGCGTGTGGGAGCACCCCTTCCTGTGGGGCTCCAAGCGCACAGGTCCGGATCTGGCCCGGGTCGGCGGCCGCTACTCCGACGACTGGCATCGCGCCCACCTCATCAACCCGCGCGACGTGGTGCCGGAATCCAACATGCCCGCCTTCCCCTGGCTCGAGACCAACGTCCTGACCGGTGAACTGACCGGCAAGAAGCTGGCGCTGTTCCGGGATCACTTCGGGGTGCCCTATACCGATGCCGACATCGAGGGTGCGGCCGAGGCAGTCAAGGGCAAGACCGAGCTGGATGCCCTGGTGGCCTATCTGCAATCACTGGGTCATGCCCTGAAATAAGGAGTCGGGATATGGATTACGGCACATTTCGCGGCCTGTACACCCTGCTGCTGATGATCATCATGATCGGCATCATAGTCTGGGCATACAGCAAGCGCCGCAAGGCCTCCTTCGATGAGGCTGCCAACCTGGTCTTTGCCGATGACGAGCAACCCAGTGCTGATAACAAGAACGCAGGAGCGAAGCAATAATGAGCACTTTGTTTAGCATTTTTGTGACCGTCATAAGTCTGGGCACCATACTCGGCTGCTTCCTGCTGCTGATGTGGTGCATGAGGGACAAGATGGGGACCGAAGAGGGCAAGCCCATGGGGCACACCTTCGACGGCATAGAGGAGATCAACAACCCCCTGCCGAAGTGGTGGTCCTATATGTTCCTCTTCTTCATCGTCACCGGTCTCATCTACCTGCTCGCCTTCCCGGGTCTGGGCAACTTCAAGGGGTTGCTGGGCTGGCAGAGCTCCAACCAGGACGTCCGCTCCCTGGCAGAATCCAAGGCGGCGGCAGCCTCTGCCAAGGATGAAGGGCGCGCGGTGGAGTACGATCGGGAACTGGCCAAGGCCGACGAGGTCTATGGCGCGAAGTTCCGCGAGCTGACCTACCAGGCCGATGGCAAGAGCTACAAGGAGATCACCGAGATCGCCAAGGACCCGGAAGCCCTGAAGGTGGGTCAGCGTCTGTTCCTGCAGAACTGCTCCCAGTGCCACGGCTCCGATGCCCGCGGTGGTCGCGGTTTCCCGAACCTGACAGACAGCGAATGGCAATGGGGCGGCGCGCCCGACCAGATCAAGACCACCATCATGGGCGGTCGCCAGGGGGTCATGGCCGCCTGGGGCGAGATCCTGGGTCAGGACGGGGTAAAGGAAGTGGCCTCCTATGTGCTGAGCCTCTCCGGCCGCAAGGTGGATCTGGTGGAAGCCAAGAAGGGTGAGGCGCGCTTCGCCATGTGCGCCGCCTGTCACGGCCCGGATGCCAAGGGCGGCATCGCCTTCGGCGCGCCGGATCTCACCAACAACACCTGGTTGTACGGCGGCTCCCGTCAGGTGGTCGAGCAGACCATCACCCACGGGCGTCACGGCGTGATGCCGGCCTGGAAGGATATCCTGGGGGAAGACAAGGTCCACCTGCTGGCGTCCTATGTCTACAGTTTGTCCCACCAGGCGCAGTAAAATAAGCAGTAACATGTGATAAGCACGTGATTACTCAGCAAAAAGCCTCGACTCTTCGAGGCTTTTTGTTATCTTGTGTTGGCTAGAATCCCTCCATTTCGTTAACCATTTGTTTCGGTAGCACCATGACTCAACCCTGGTATCGCCAATTCTGGCCCTGGTTCATCATCGCCCTCCCCTGCGCCGCCGTGGTAGGCAGCATCGCCACCGCCATCATCGCCAGCAAGGATGGGGTCAACCTGGTGGCGGAAGACTATTACAAGCAGGGCAAGGAGATTAATCAGGATCTCAGCAAGTTCGATCGCGCCGAGGCCCTTGGCATCCGCGTCGAGCTCTCGGTCAGCGACAAGGAGCTGACCCTGAAGCCGCTGTCGGGGGAGATCCCCGCCGGTCAGGCGCTGCACCTCTCCCTGTTCCACCCGACCCTGGCCGGTCTGGACAGCGATCATCTGCTCACTGCCGATGGCAAGGGAGTCTATCGCCTGATGCTGGACAAGCCCCTCAGCGGCAAGTGGCACATCCGGGTCGATGCCTTCAACCACGAGTGGCGCCTGCAAGAGACGGCCCAGCTGCCGACCAAGGCCCCGGTGGAACTCGATCCCAGGGGACGCTGAGCCCGGGATGAGCGGCAGCGTTCATCCAGGCATGACGGCGTCCTCCCTTATCTCGCCCGCACGGGCAGCGTCCAAGAGGGTTAATGACCATGACCGGCTGTTTTCACTGTGGTGAACCGGTTCCCACTGGCAGTGACTTTACCCTGGAGATCAAGGGGATAGTGCAACCCATGTGCTGCCCTGGTTGCCAGGCCGTGGCACAGACCATTCTCGAATGCGGCCTTGCCAGTTACTACGAACACCGCACCGCCCCCGGCATCAAGGGGGAGCTGGTTCCCAGTGAGCTGGCGGCCCTCACCCACTACGATCTGGCCGAAGTGCAGCAGGAGTTTGTCACCGAGACCGGCACCCTGCGGGAGATCCAGCTCAGCGTGGAAGGGCTGACCTGCGCCGCCTGCGCCTGGCTCATCGAGCGCCACCTGATGGGGCTCGCGGGTCTTCACTATGTCAACGTCAACACCACCACCCACCGCGCCCGCATCAAGTGGGATCCGGACAGGCTCTCGTTAAGCGACATCCTCAAGGGATTCGCCAAGATTGGCTATCGCGCCTATCCGTTCCAGACCCACAGCCAGGAGGCCCTCTACGCCCGCGAGGTGCGCAGCTACATGTTCCGCATGGCGCTGGCCGGCCTCGGCTCCATGCAGGTGATGATGTGCGCGGTGGCGCTCTACATGGACCTCTTCATCAGCGTGGAAGAGGAGTTCATGATCTACTTCAAGTGGATAAGCCTGTTGCTCTCCACCCCCATCATGATCTACTCGGCCCAGCCATTTTACGCAGGGGCCTGGCGCAGCCTGAAACAGGGCCACCTCTCCATGGATGTCTCTGTGTCGCTGGCCCTCATCGGCGCCTTCGTCGCCTCCATCTGGGCCACCGTCTTCAACACGGGTGAGGTCTATTACGACTCCATCACCATGTTCGTCTTCTTCCTGCTGCTGGGGCGCCTGCTCGAGTTGAGGGCGAGGCGCAAGGCATCCGAGTCCAGCTCCAACCTGGCGCGCCTGGTGCCCATCATGGCCACCCGCATCGATGCAGATGGCGAACACGAGGTGGCCGCCAAGACGCTGCGGATGGGGGACAGGGTCCGGGTGCTGGCCGGGGCAACCCTGCCGGCAGACGGCATCATCACCCTGGGGCAGGCCAGCCTCAACGAAGCCATGCTGACCGGCGAGCAACTGCCCCTGCTCAAGCAGGCGGGGGATCCCGTCTTCGCCGGCACCATCAGCACGGATGCGCCGCTGGAGATCCGGGTCAGCCACCCCATCGAAGAGTCGCGCCTCGCCCAGATCATGCGGCTGCAGGACAGCGCGCTGGACGACAAACCCGCCATCGCCCAGCTGGCGGATGTGCTCTCCCGCCATTTCATCCTGGTGCTGCTGCTCATCGCCGCCGCGGTCTGGACCTTCTGGCACTTCCATTCCCCGGAGCGGGCCTTCTGGGTCACCCTGTCGGTGCTGGTGGCCACCTGCCCCTGCGCCCTGTCGCTGGCGACACCGACGGCGCTCACCTCGGCCACCGCCCACCTGACCCGCAGCGGCATACTGCTGCGCCGCGGCCACGTGCTGGACGTACTGACCCGGGCCAACCGCATCGTGATGGACAAGACCGGGACCCTGACCACGGGCAACATCAGCCTGGTGGGCGTCCAGCCCCTGGCGGAGCTTGGCGAAGACGAGTGCCTGGCCATCGCCCGCGCACTGGAAGCCTACTCAGAACACCCCATAGCCCGCGCGTTTCGCGGCAAGGGGGCAGACGATGCCGTGCTGCCGGCCGCCAGCGAAGTGACCCCCGTCATCGGCCACGGCATCCAGGGCAGGATAGCGGGCAGGCATTACCGCATCGGCAGTGCCCGCTGGCTCGGGCTGGCTGCTGAGCAGGAGGCGACCCAGGGGTTGTCCATCTATCTGGCCGACGAGACAGGGCCGCTGGCCCGCTTCACCCTGGCTGACACGCTGCGTGCGGATGCCGGTGCCCTGATCCAGGCCTTCAAGGCGGCCGGGCTGCAGACCACCATCCTCACCGGCGACAGCTCCCCTCAGGCCGACGCCGTGGCCCGTGAGCTCGGAGTCGATGAACTGGTGAAAGGGGTTACCCCCGATGGCAAGCTGGCCTACCTCAAGGCCCGGGAAGCGGCGGGAGAGATCAGCATCATGGTGGGGGATGGCATCAACGACGCCCCCGTGCTGGCCGGTGCCCATGCCTCCTTCGCCATGGCGGGCGGCACGGATCTGGCGAAAAACAGCGCCGACGCCATACTGCTGGCGGACGATCTCTCCCGTCTGCTGGCCGCCCGCGCCCTGGCGCTGCGCACCCGCAGGATCATCCAGGAGAACTTCGCCTGGTCCATCGGATACAACCTGCTGGTGCTGCCGCTTGCGGCCAGCGGCTGGCTGCCCCCCTATCTGGCGGCGGCGGGCATGTCGCTGAGCTCCCTCATAGTCGTCACCAACTCCATGCGCCTCAATCGATGAGGCTGCACTGGAAAATGCTGAAAATGTGGCCAGCCTCCGATGCAGGCCACATTTCTCGCCGATAGCGGCTGGCCCCCTGCCCGAACAGGGTTACCATGGGGGTCGATTGCCACGGATGAATGCCAAGGTAGCTCCCATGAACATCATTTTTGTCCTGATCCCCATCGCCATCCTGTTCGTCATCATCGCGGGGGCCGTCTTCTTCTGGGCCATTCGCTCGGAGCAGTTCGAGGATCTCGACCGCCAGGGCTCCAACATACTGTTTGACGAGGAGCAACCCGCCACCAAGGGCAAGGATCAGCCGAACGATGACAAGCAGCCTTGATCTGATGGGGGCCCTGCTGGTGGGACTGGCAGGCTCAGGCCACTGCATCGCCATGTGCGGCGGCGTCTCCGCCGCCCTCTCCATGGCCATCCCCGCCGGGAAGCAGCACTTCTGGGGGCGCCTTGGCTACCTGCTCAACTACAACCTGGGGCGGATCCTGAGCTATGTGCTGGCTGGCGCCCTGGTGGGCGGGCTGCTGGCCACCACCAGCGAGCTCGGGGCCGGCAAGCACGCCATCGCCGGCTTGCGCCTCGTTGCGGCCCTGCTGATGATAGCCCTGGGCCTCTATCTCGCGGGCTGGTGGCGGGGAGTGCTGTTGCTCGAGCGCATAGGTGCGAAGTTCTGGCCTCTTATCAAGCCGCTGGCCGGCAAGTTCATCCCCTTCAGGTCGGCCTGGCAGGCCCTCCCCTTTGGCATGGTGTGGGGCTGGCTGCCCTGCGGTCTGGTCTACTCCATGCTGACCTGGAGCGCGGCGGCAGGCTCCGCCGGGGGCGGCGCACTCATCATGCTGAGCTTTGGTCTTGGAACCCTGCCGACACTGTTCGCCCTGGGGGGGCTGGCAGACAGATTGCGCTACTGGCTGACCCTGCGCAGCCTGCGCCTCGGCGGTGCCTTGCTGCTCATTGCCTATGGCCTGCATACCCTCTGGATCGGGTTGGCATCCTTTTGAAACCCTATCCAAAACGGATGAGTTGGTGGTAAACTTGTTTGATATAAATCAATTATTCATATGAGCCTATGATCCCGGACAAGAAACCTGGCAGACGTATTCAGAGCGGTGGCTGTGCAATTCATTGCCAGGATTGCAGCATCAGTCAGCTCTGCATCCCCTTCACCCTGAACGACAGTGAGCTCGATCAGCTGGACAGCATCATCGAGCGCAAAAAGCCGATCCAGAAGGGCGAGGAATTGTTCAAGGCCGGCGATGAACTGAAATCGCTCTACGCCATCCGCTCCGGGACCATCAAGTCATACACCATCACCGAACAGGGTGACGAGCAGATCACCGCCTTCCACCTCGCAGGGGATCTGGTCGGTTTCGATGCCATCCACAAGCAGGCACACCCCTCCTTCGCCCAGGCGCTGGAAACCGCCATGGTGTGCGAGATCCCGTTCGATGTGCTCG
This sequence comes from Aeromonas sp. OTU364, assembly GCF_038440395.1. Taxonomy (NCBI): domain Bacteria; kingdom Pseudomonadati; phylum Pseudomonadota; class Gammaproteobacteria; order Aeromonadales; family Aeromonadaceae; genus Aeromonas; species Aeromonas sp. OTU364. The sequence goes on along the minus strand of NZ_JASATR010000006.1, from coordinate 81,080 downwards.
ACGATCTCTCCGGCAAGATGCCCAAGCTCCGCCAGCAGATCATGCGCCTGATGAGCAACGAGATCATGGGCGATCAGGAGATGATACTGCTGCTCTCCAAGAAGAATGCGGAAGAGCGCCTCGCCGCCTTCCTGCACAACCTCTCGGTACGTTTCTCCGAGCGCGGCTTCTCCGCCAAGGAGTTCCGTCTCTCCATGACCCGGGGTGACATCGGCAACTACCTCGGCCTCACCGTCGAGACCATCAGCCGCCTGCTCGGTCGTTTCCAGAAGTCCGGCCTCATCAGCGTCAAGGGCAAATACATTACAGTGCTGGATCACGTGGCCCTCGGCGTCATGGCCGGCGCCACTCGCCCAGCCTGCGGCTGATCACCCCTTTCCCCTCTGTTGCCGGATCGGTTCACCCTGAAATTTGATCCGGCACACCTTCCCGTCTCCCCCCTTGGGCTAAGCTGTAATGGCTAAAGAGTTGCCATCATTGGCGTTTTTGCCAAGGAGGAGAACATGGTCAAGTACCGAAACATTCTGGTGGTGATCAACCCGGAAGAGGAGCGCCAGATCGCGCTCGAACGCGCGGTCAAGGTCGCCGAGCTGGACGAGGGCGCCCAGCTGACCCTGCTCCTGACGATTTACGACTTCTCGTACGAGATGACCGCCATGCTGTCGGTGGATGAGCGGGAAGAGATGCGCCACGGCGTCATTGCCCAGCGCCGGGAGTGGCTGGACGAGATACTGCAACCCTATCGTGCCAGGGGCCTGGAGTGCGAGATCAAGGTGCTGTGGCACAATCGTCCCTTCGAGTGCGTCATCCAGGAAGTGCTGGAGCATCGCCACGATCTGGTGGTCAAGGCGACCCACAAGCACTCCTTCCTGCAAACCTTCATCTTCACCCCCACCGACTGGCACCTGCTGCGCAAATGCCCCTGCCCCGTCCTGCTGGTCAAGGAGGGTCACTGGCAGCGGGGCGGCAACATCATTGCCGCCATCAACTGCTCGAGTGACGATATGGAGCAGAAAGTCCTCAATGAGCGCATCACCCGCGAAGGGGTCGCCATCGCCGACTTGCTCGGCTCCAACCTCTATCTGGTCAACACCTATCCCGGCACGCCGGTGAATGTGGCCATCGAGCTGCCGGAGTTCGATCCCAACGCCTACAACGACGCCATCCGCAAGCATCACGAGGATCTGCTGCGAGAGCATGCCGATCAGTTCGGCATCAACCACATGTGGACCAAGGTGGCGGAAGGATTGCCGGAGGAGGTGCTGCCGGACATGGCGGACGAACTCAAGTCGACCCTGATGATCATGGGGTGTGTCGGTCGTACCGGTCTCTCCGCCGCCCTGCTCGGCAACACGGCAGAGCATGTGGTCGATCGGCTCAACTGCGACATCCTGATCCTCAAGCCCGATGATTACAGCTGCCCGGTAGATGACAGACGTCATCCTGCATAAGCGTTTCTTGCCCTCCCCCGGGACATGGCTATAATAAGCCGCTTATTTTTGTCCCGGGTTTGAGGCCATGCTAGAAGAGCTTAACGCCAAAGAGAAATACAGTTTCAACAAGCTGCAGAAACGCCTGCGGCGCAACGTGGGTCAGGCCATCGCCGACTTCAACATGATTGAAGAGGGTGACAAGATCATGGTGTGCCTGTCTGGCGGCAAGGACAGCTTCGCCATGCTCGACATCCTGATGAGCCTGAAAGCCAGCGCCCCCATCCATTTCGATCTCGTGGCCGTCAACCTGGATCAGAAGCAACCCGGCTTCCCCGAGCACGTGCTGCCGGAATACCTGGCCGCCCTCGGCGTCGACTTCAAGATCGTCGAGGAAGACACCTACTCCATCGTCAAGGACAAGGTGCCGGAAGGCAAGACCACCTGTGCGCTTTGCTCCCGCCTGCGCCGCGGCATTCTCTACCGCACCGCCCAGGAGCTGGGCTGCACCAAGATTGCCCTCGGCCATCACAGGGATGACATCCTCGAGACCCTGTTCCTCAACATGTTCTACGGCGGCAAGCTCAAGTCCATGCCCCCCAAGCTGGTGAGCGACGATGGCAAGAACGTGGTGATCCGTCCCCTGGCCTACTGCAAGGAGAAGGATCTGGTGCGCTATGCGGAGGTCAAGGCCTTCCCCATCATCCCGTGCAACCTGTGCGGCTCCCAGGAGAACCTGCAGCGCAAGGCCATCAAGCAGATGATGCAGGACTGGGATCGCCGCTTCCCCGGCCGGATAGAGACCATGTTCACCGCCATTCAGGACGTGATCCCGAGCCACCTGCTCGATCACAAGCTGTTTGACTTCAAGAGCATCAACCGCGACTCCGGCATCATAGATGGCGGTGACAAGGCGTTCGATCCCCCCGAGCTGCCGACCGCGCCCCTGCTCAACATCGACGAGATGGACGTGCTGGATGTGATAGAGGTGCGCTGAGCACCCTGCCAGCCACCACGAAAAAGGAGCGCCATGCGCTCCTTTTCTTTACCTCTCCGGCACCCGCCGTCTTCAGCCCTTGTGCAACCAGGGGGTCAGTCGCAGTATCTCCCCCTCAAGCTGCAACCTACCCGCCGCGAAGTCGGCGAGTTGCTCGTTGCGAAGCAGCAGCTGGCCATCCTGCCAGGAGAGAGGCTGCTGATGGGCACCGTCGATGAGGTAGGCGGTGCCGCTCGACTGCACCAGGGTCACCCGCACCCCCGCCATCTCCGGCAGGAAGTGCTTGCCGACCATGCCGGCCAGCTTGTCCAGCAGCGACTGCATCTCCTGCTGGCGTGTCACCACCTCGCTCACCCTGAACCCCTGGCCATCCGACACAGGGGGCGCATCGGCCATCACCTGCACCGACATGTCGCAGGCAGCGTGTGGTTCGGTCAGCTCCACCACCACGGTCGCCTTGTCGAGATTGAGATCGTCGTCATAGGGCAGGCGCAGCTCGCTGTCTATGGTCACCTCGGCGGCAACCTCCCTGTCCAGGGTCGAAACCCGGGCCGAGGCGAGCCCGCAGCGCTGGCCACTTTGCGGATCGGTCAGATAAAAACCCAACCTGGCATCACCAAACTCGCCCTTGGCAAAGGTTTTCATCTGGCTGTAGAAGGTGCTGTACTGCAGATCCAGCGAGGGTGCAGCCACGCACAGCGCCGGCACTATCAGCAGACTTGCCGCCATGCCATGTCGAACCAGCTTCATATGCCATCCTTTTGCATCACGCGTTGAAATGATCGGGCCCTTGCCCGGTGGCGGCATTGTCCGCCACTTCGGTCACCTCCACGGCGACCCCGCACAGATCCCGATAGAGGATCCCCTTGAGATTGAAATAGAGGGGGGCAACCCAGATGAGGCCTATGCCCATGGGAATGATGGCCAGGAAGAACAGCGCCATCATGACGCCATGCAGCAGCACTATGCTGGGCCAGCCGCGGGCGAACAACTTGAGGGAGACCAGGATGGCCTGGGCCGGCGACAGGCCGCGCTCCAGCACCAGGGGCACGGTGAACAGCAGCCCCATGCCCACCAGGCCAGAGGGAATGAAGGCCAGCATCACCGGCAGGCCGAGCAGCTCGAACAGGGGGCCGAACAGGCTGGTGATCAGGCTGCCGAGCAGGCTCAGGGAGCCCAGACGCAGGAAGTGACGGAAGAAGTCGAACACCTGGTTCGGGCGGGCCCGCACCCCCACCGACTGCTGCAACCCCAGCATGTCGAGGGAAGAGGTCATGGGAGACATGATGACGGTGATGAGCAGGCTCAATATCAGGGCCATGTCCATGTCACCCCCTTCCTGGGCGACATAGGGGGCCAGCAGGGTGTTGCTCAGCAGGATCCAGATTGCCATGACCCCGGCGATGGCCAGCGTCAGACCGAAACCGGTGCGGCGGGTCTGTTGCCAGGCCTCTTTCAACACCCCTTGCAGGTCCAGACGGTATCCCTGGCTGAGGGACTGTTCGAGGGTTCCACCGATCCGCATTCTATTACTCAATTGACTATCCAACATTCAAAAGCGACTGTTCCGAGGTGGCACATTATAGCGGTTTGACCGGGCATGCGTAGTCGTTTTTCCTGTTATCTTCCGTTCAGAAAGCCATTGATTTCACTGACAGCCGCCCTGTCGTGCGGCCCTCTGCCAGCCCCTCCGTTACCTGACTTGGCCCTGGCCCGCCATGGGCGTAGGATGGATGGCCAAGACTCGACAGACTCGCTCTCTCGCGCACTTCATCCCGGATCACCCACACAAGGAAAGCTGCAATGTCCGAACTGACGCTCTATCTCGCCCCCGGTACCTGTGCCATGGCGGTGCGCATCGCCCTGGTGGAAGCCGGTGCCCCGCACCAGATCAAGCGCCTCGATCTCGCCGCCGGGGAGCAACGCACCCCCGCCTACCTTGCCATCAACCCCAAGGGGCGGGTGCCAGCCCTGGTGACGGAGCGCGGCGTGCTGACCGAAACCCCGGCCCTGCTGCTCTACGTGGCCCAGCGTTTCCCCGATGCCGGGCTCGCCCCCCTGGACGACCCCTTCCTGCTGGCCAGGATGCAGGAGGTGCACAGCTTCCTCGCCTCGACGGTGCACGTCTCCCATGCCCATGGCCGCCGCGGCAGCCGCTGGGCCGATGACGAACAGGCCATCGCCGCCATGAAGGCCAGGATGCCCCAGAACATGCGTGAGGGGTTTGCCGAGATAGAGCACCACTATCTGGCCGGTCCCTGGGTACTGGGGGAGCGCTTCAGCCTGGCCGACATCTACCTGTTCGTGGTGGCCAGCTGGCTCGAGAGCGACGGGGTCGCCATCGACGAGTTTCCCAAGGTGGCGGCCCACACCAGGCGCATGCTGGCGCGCCCCGCCGTGCAGCAAGCCCTCCTCCTCTGACCCCTTCTTCCCGTGGTACGGGTGCTCTTCTGGCACCCGTTTTTCCCTCCGACAGCCGGATCACTGAGATCGTTTTCACATTTTCGCCATCTGTTCCTAGACCCGTTAACGGTTAGCGCCTATCTTTCGCCTCAACGACGCAACCGGTTGCGTAACCGGTTGCCCAGATAAATATCCACATGCGGTTCCCATGCCGCCGAGGTGTTGTATGAAACGAGGCAAGCTGCTCAATGCTCCCCTGAGTGCCCTGGTGGCACAGATGGGCCACACCGACGAGATCACCGTCTGCGATGCGGGCCTGCCCATTCCGGCGGGGCCTGAGCGCATCGATCTGGCGCTGATGGCGGGCACCCCCAGCCTTGCAACCGTGCTGACCGCCCTGCTCACCGATCTGGTGGTGGAGAAGGTGATCATGGCGAGCGAAATAAAATTGATCAGCCCAGATGCCCATCAAGCGCTTGTGGATCAGCTGGAGGCGCACGCCCTGGCCCAGGGCAAGCCCATCGCCATCGAGTACTGCCTGCACGAGGCGTTCAAGACCCGCTCCCGTCAGAGCAAGGCGGTGGTACGCAGCGGCGAGGTGACTCCCTATGCCAACCTGATCCTCTGCGCCGGTGTGGCGTTTTAAGCCTCTTCAAGGAAGCTGCAAATGAGCACAACCTCCCCCCTCTCACCCCTTGCTGGGCTCACCGGGAGCGTCAATACGCTCCCCTCGCCCATTCTGGAGCTCACCGGGATCGTCAAGACCTTCCCCGGTGTACGCGCCCTCGACGAAGCGGGACTGCGGGTCTATCCGGGCCAGGTGATGGCCCTGCTCGGTGAAAACGGCGCCGGCAAATCCACCCTGATGAAGGTGCTGACCGGCATCTATCAGGCCGATGCGGGCAGCGTCAGCTACCGCGGTCAGCCGGTGCACTTCAAGGGTCCCCGCGACTCCCAGGATCAGGGGATCAGCATCATCCACCAGGAGCTGAACCTGCTGCCGGAGCTCTCCATTGCCGCCAACATCTTCCTGGGCCGCGAGCCGCGTACCCGCTTTGGCAACATAGACCACAAGCAGCTGCGCGAGCGGGCCAGCACCCTGCTGGCCCGTCTGGGCGTCAAGCACGGACCGGACACCCGGCTCGGGGATCTCTCCATCGGCGAACAGCAGATGGTGGAGATCGCCAAGGCGCTGTCGTTCGATGCCAGCGTCATCATCATGGACGAGCCCACCGATGCCCTGACCGACACCGAGACCGAGCAGCTGTTCGTGGTCATCCGCGAGCTGCGCCAGCAGGGCTGTGGCATCGTCTACATCTCCCATCGCCTCAAGGAGATCTTCCAGATCTGCGACAGGGTCACGGTGCTGCGGGACGGCAAGTGGATCGGCGAGCAGGCGGTGAGCGAGCTGGACGAAGACAGGATCATCGAGATGATGGTGGGCCGCCGGCTGGAGGAGCAATACCCGCGCCTGGCCCGCGAGCTCGGCCCGGTCAGCCTGCAGGTCAAGGATCTGGCCGGCCCCGGCGTGCGCGGGGTGAGCTTCTCCCTGCGTCAGGGGGAGATCCTCGGCTTCAGCGGCCTGATGGGCTCCGGTCGCACCGAGCTGATGAAGCTCATCTACGGCGCCAGCCCCATCAGCAGCGGCGCTGTCGAGGTCGATGGCAAGGTGCTGGTGCCGCGCACCCCGGCCGACGGTCTGGCCGCAGGCATCGCCTATATCTCAGAGGATCGCAAGGGGGATGGCCTGGTGCTGGAGCTCTCGGTGCGCGAAAACATGAGCCTCTGCGCCCTCGACGAGTTCATCACTCACGGCAAGATAGACGGTAAGGCCGAGCGCCAGGCGGTGAGCGACTATGTGCGCCTGTTCAACATCAAGACTCCGAGTCAGGATCAGCTGATCAAGCTCCTCTCCGGCGGCAACCAGCAGAAGGTAGCCATCGCCAAGGGGTTGCTGACAAGGCCCAAGGTGCTGATCCTCGACGAGCCGACCCGCGGCGTCGACGTGGGGGCGAAGAAGGAAATTTATCAACTCATCAACCAGTTCAAGAAGGAGGGGATGAGCATCATCCTGGTCTCCTCCGAGATGCCGGAAGTGCTCGGCATGAGTGATCGCATCCTGGTGATGCACGAAGGGCGCATCAGCGCAGAGTTCAACACCCGCGATGCCAATCAGGAGAAACTGATGGCAGCGGCAGTCGGCAAACAGTGGCAAGCAGAGCAAGAGGCAGCACAATGACAACCCAAACCCTTCCCCGCCGTGGCGTCATGAGCAAGGCCTGGTGGATCGAGAACAAATCCCTGGTGGCGCTGCTGGTGCTGATCGGTGTGGTCTCCTTCCTGAGTCCCAACTTCTTCACCGCCGACAACCTGCTCAACATACTGCGTCAGACCTCGGTCAACGCCATCATGGCGGTCGGCATGACGCTCGTTATTCTGACGGCCGGTATCGATCTGTCGGTCGGCTCGGTACTGGCCCTGTGCGGCGCCCTGGCGGCGACTATGGTGGCCATGGAGCTGCCCATCTGGTTGGTAGTCCCCCTCACCCTGGGGGCCGGTGCCCTGCTCGGCGGCGTCAGCGGCCTCATCATTGCCAAGGGCAAGGTACAGGCCTTCATCGCCACCCTGGTCACCATGACGGCCCTGCGCGGCGTCACCATGGTCTACACCGAGGGGCGCCCCATCTCCACCGGCTTCAGCGACGGCGCCGATCACTTCGCCTGGCTGGGGACCGGCTACCTGTTCGGTCTGCCGGTGCCCATCTGGCTGATGGCCATCGTCTTCCTGCTGGCCTGGTACCTGCTCAATCACACCCGCCTCGGCCGCTACATCTATGCTCTGGGCGGCAACGAGTCGGCCACCCGCCTCTCCGGCATCAACGTGGCCCGGGTCAAGCTCGCCGTCTATGGCCTGTGCGGCATGCTATCCGCCCTGGCCGGGCTCATCGTCACCTCCCGCCTCTCCTCGGCCCAGCCAACTGCTGGCATGGGGTACGAGCTGGATGCCATCGCCGCCGTGGTGCTGGGAGGCACCAGCCTGATGGGGGGCAAGGGTCGCATCATGGGGACCCTCATCGGGGCCCTTATCATCGGCTTCCTCAACAATGCCCTCAACCTGCTCGACGTCTCGTCCTATTACCAGATGATCGCCAAGGCCAGCGTCATTTTGCTCGCCGTGATGATCGATAACAAAAGCAAGTAAGCACACACAAGGAATGAAATGATGAAAAAGCTCAATACCCTGCTCGCTGCCGCCATCATGTCCGTGCTGGGCACCGCCCAGGCCGCCGATCACACCCTGGCCATGGTGGTCTCCACCCTCAACAACCCCTTCTTCGTCACCATGAAGGAGGGAGCCGAAGCCAAGGCCAAGGAGCTTGGCTACGAGCTGGTGGTACTCGACTCCCAGAATGATCCGGCCAAGGAGCTCTCCAACGTGGAAGATCTCACCGTGCGCAAGGTCAACGCCATCCTGATCAACCCCACCGACTCCGAAGCCGTGGGCAACGCCATCCGCCTGGCCAACAAGGCCAACATCCCTGTGCTGACCCTGGACCGCGGCGCCGCCCAGGGTGAGGTCAAGGCCCACATCGCCTCCGACAACGTGGCCGGTGGCAAGCTGGCCGGTGACTTCATCACCGAGAAGCTGGGGGCCGGCACCAAGGTGATCCAGCTCGAAGGGATAGCCGGCACCTCCGCCGCCCGTGACCGTGGCGAGGGCTTCGCCCTGGCGGTCGCAGCCAACAAGCTGCAGGTGCTGGCTTCCCAGCCCGCCGACTTCGACCGCACCAAGGGGCTGAACGTCATGGAGAACCTGCTGGCGGCCCACCCGACAGTGCAGGCGGTGTTCGCCCAGAACGACGAGATGGCGCTGGGTGCCATCCGCGCCGTGCAGGCGGCCGGCAAAGAGGTGATGATCGTCGGCTTCGACGGCACCGACGATGGCAAGGCGGCAGTGGCCAAGGGTAAACTGGCCGCCACCGTGGCCCAGCAGCCGGCACTGATCGGTGCCATCGGCGTGGAAACCGCCGACAAGGTGCTCAAGGGCCAGCCGGTGGAGCAATCCATCCCGGTGCCGCTGCAAATCGTCAGCAAGTAAGCATGACGGGGGAGGCTTGCCTCCCCCTTTGTCTCCGGTGCGCAGGCAGAGCCTCCCGGCTTGGGCTCACTCAAGCCAAGATGTTCTCAATCAAGGGTGATCGATATGAATCGTCTCGTAGTTCTCGGCAGCGTCAATGCGGATCACGTGCTGCGCGTCCCCCACTTTCCCCGTCCCGGTGAAACCCTGACCGGTCACAGTTACCAGGTCGTCCCCGGTGGCAAGGGGGCCAATCAGGCGGTGGCCGCCGCCCGGTTAGGAGCAGAAGTCTCCTTTATCGCCCGCATCGGCGACGACGCCATCGGCCGCCAGATGAAGGCGGGCTTCGCCGCCGATGGCATAGAGGTGAGTGCGGTGGAGCAGGACGAGCGCCTCCCCACCGGCATCGCCATCATCTATGTGAGCGACGAGGGGGAGAACAGCATAGGCCTCTCCACCGAGGCCAACGGCGCCCTCGACACTGCCATGGTCAGACGCCATGAGGCCCTGATCGCGGGCGCCCACACTCTGCTTCTGCAGCTGGAAGTGCCGCTGGAGAGCGTGCTGGAGGCTGCCCGTCTGGCCCGAGCCCACGGCACCCGGGTGGTGCTCAACCCGGCACCCGCCCAGCCGCTCTCGGCCGACCTGCTGGCGCTGGTGGACCTCATCACCCCCAACCAGACCGAGGCCGAGCTGCTGACCGGCGTCAAGGTCACCGACGAGGCGAGCGCGGCCCAGGCGGCGGCCCGTTTCCACCAGATGGGGATAGCGGACGTGATGATCACCCTGGGCTCCCAGGGGGTCTATTGCAGCAACGGCCGGCAGCAGGTGCTCATTGCGGGCTTTCGGGTCGAGGCGGTGGACACCACGGCCGCAGGCGATACCTTCAACGGCGCCCTGCTGGCGGCCGAGCTCGCCGGTGCCAGCTTCCAGGACGCGGTGCGCTTCGCCCACGGGGCGGCTGCCCTCTCGGTGACCCGCTTCGGGGCCCAGAGCTCGATCCCGGTCAAGCAGGAGGTCGACACCTTCCTCCACTCCCAAGCGGTGCAGGGACACTGATGGCCAACATCAAGGAGGTGGCGGCGCGGGCGGGGGTCTCCACCACCACAGTCTCCCACGTCATCAACGAGACCCGCTTCGTGGCCGAGGAGACCCGGGAGCGGGTCTTCGCCGCCATGCGCGATCTCAACTATGCCCCCAGCCTGGTGGCCCGCAGCCTCAAGGTGAAGGAGACCAACAGCATCGGCATGCTGGTCACCACCTCCAGCAACCCCTTCTTCGCCGAGGTGGTGCGCGGGGTGGAGCGCTACTGCTTCGAGCAGGGCTACAACCTGATGCTGGGCAACACAGAGGGGCAGGCCGAGACCGCCCTCTCCTACCTCAAGATGATGCTCAGAAAACGAGTGGATGGCCTGCTCATCATGTGCAGCGAGGGGCAGCAGGAGGTGTTCAACCAGCTCGACTGGCTCAAGAGCCTGCCTGTGGTGGTGATGGACTGGGGCATGGAAAACAAGGAGGTGGATCTCATCGCCGACAACTCCCATCGCGGCGGCTATCTGGCGACCCGCCACCTGCTGGCCCTGGGTCACACCGAGATCGGCTGCATCACAGGCCCCCACAGCCGGGCCCCGGCCAATCAGCGCCTGGCGGGTTTCGAGCAGGCGATGGGAGAAGCGGGGCTCACCGTCAATCCGGACTGGATCCAGGAGGGGGACTTCGACTGCGCCAGCGGCGCCGCCGCCATGACCCGCCTGCTGGCATTGCCCAGGCGCCCCAGCGCCCTCTTCGTGTGCAACGACATGATGGCCATGGGGGTGATCAGCGCCGCCCACCGGGCGGGACTTGTCATTCCGCGGGATCTCTCCCTGGTCGGCTATGACAACGTGGCACTGGCCGAGTTTATGTGCCCGCCGCTGACCACCATCAATCAGCCCAAGGAGGAGCTGGGTCGCCTCGCCGTCACCCGGTTGCTGGCGCGGATCAACGGCGAGCAGATAGATAATCGCATGATCACCGTGGACCCAGACCTGGTGATCAGGCACTCCTGCGCCCCCTTGCAACCCTCCACTGCCACCCATCAGTCCTGATAGGCGCAATGACAAGGGCGGCCTCGGCCGCCCTTGTCATGCTCTATCCGCCACCACCGGCTCAGCGGGGCTCCCGCTGCCTCCTCATATCCCCTTCCTGCGCCTCTGCCGGACTGCCCAGGCGCAGCAGCCCCAGCTGGTGCGCCAGGGGCTGCAGCAGGGCATCGTGATCCGAGGGGTCGGGCAACCAGTAGCGCACCGGCCAGCCCGCGCGCAAGAGTGCGGGGGCGCGACTGCCCAGCTCACGCAGGGCCAGCACGCAGCCGCGCTGGATCAGCTTCTCCAGCAGCAGGGCATCCTCCGTCAGGGTCGGCAACGCCAGGATGAGCGTCCGCTCTCCCAGGGGCGGCAGATAGGCCAGCACATGGGCCAGCTGGGACTGCTCATGGAGCACCAAGAGCAGCGGCAGCCGCTGCTCGGCGTCCGTCAGCAGCCGTGCCACCACGGGGCCCAGGATACCGCGCTCCTGCATCCACTCCATGTCGCACCCCTGCTGACCCACCCGCCAGCGCAGCGTGATGCCCAGCACCTGTTGCCCCCGCTCGTCTTCCAGGGTCTCCGAGAGGGTCTCCAGCGGCGAGGGCGCCGCCCCCGCTAGCCACTCCCGCAGCTGATGCAGCTGGCGCTGGCCCATGCTCAGGGAGGCCTTCATCGCCGGCTGGTACCAGATCAGGGTCGCATTGTCCCGCTTGGCCTGATTCAGCGCCAATATGGCCAGCTCCAGCAGCTGATCCCCATCCTCCCCCTCCCCGGCCTTGGCCACCCCGAAGCGACAGGCCAGATCGAAGCTGCTCTCCCGGGTCACGAACTCGAACTGCAGCAGGTCCACCATGGCCTCCATGCGGGAGGTGATCGCCTCCTGCCCGGCGGCCAGCACCACGGCAAATTCATCCCCTCCCAGCCGGTAGGCCCGACCTGGATAGGCTTGCCGCAGCCTGGCGGCAACCGCCTGCAGCAGGCGATCACCGACCTGATAGCCGAGCAGATCATTGACCTGCTTGAACCGCTTCAGATCGAGCACCACCAGGGCCTGGACATGGTTGCGCTGCAGGGACTGCCTGAGCTGGCCCTGCAAGGCGCGGCGATTGCCGAGCCGGGTCATGGGGTCGAGCAGGGAGAGGCGGCGATTCTGCAGATTGGTGCGGATCAGGGCGAAGACCAGCACGCCCCCCATCACCAGCAGGATCAGTTGCCAGATCTGGATCCAGAACAGGCTCTGGCGCAGCTGATTGAGGGAGGCTTCCCGCTCCTGCCCCGAGAGGATCTGATCCCCTATCTGCTCCACCTGGCGGGTCAGCTCGGCAATCCGGATCAGCGACCGATCGAGGGCTTCCCCCTGTTGCAGCGCACCGGCCTGCATCTGGGGCTCGAGCGCCTTGATCTCGTCAAACAGCCCGGCCAGCACAGTCCCCAGCCCATGACGGGCGCGTGCATCTGCAGTCTCGCTGCTGATCAGGAACACATCCAGCCGGTTCCACAGCAGATCGTAATCCAGGCTCAGGGTCTCCATCTCGAGGGCACCCGCCCGATAGAGGCGCAAATCGTAGAGAAAACGCTGGGATTCCTGCATCACCTGGCTGATGTTCCAGTGGATGTTGCGGTAGAAGACATCGACCAGCTGCTCGTGGCGGCTTTGCAGCAGCAGGCCCCAGACGGAGGAGAACAGAAACAGCAGAGAGATGGCTGCGAGCAACAGATTGTGGCGCTGTCGGCGGGTCACTTGACGACCTCGATGCGGATAGTCTGCCAGACCATGTTGTTGTGGATGGCGGAGACATCCATCTCGGGATGGGCCGAGAGCGGGATCAGCAGCCAGAGCGGCCCCTTGTTGCGGCGGGTGAGCGGCTTGTCATCCTGATAGCGCACCAGGGTCAGCGGCACCTTGGCAAACAGGGAGAGATCGACTCGTTGCCGATAGCCATTGAGCGCCACCACATCGAGCACGCTGGCCTCGGCGACCCCTTGCGCCGCCAGCATCGCCTTCAGGTCCGGGCCACGATAGCGGTGCACGCCGACCGTCCAGGGGGTCGCCGTCTCGAACTCGGTCTGCGGCAAGGCGGCCAGCGCCGCCTCATCCAGGCGAACCTCCCGCTTGTCTGGCAGGATCAGGTGCAACAGGGGTGAAGAAGAGGTTGCCTGAGTGCCGAACGTCGTCAGCACCAGCAGAAGAAAAGCGGTTCCATGCTTGAAAATATTCATATCCCTTGCGCCAGCTGCATCCTCTATTTTACGGGTCAGTTTGGCGGCTTCATTGAGCCAATGCAACTATGTCATTTCTCAATAGCTATGGCCCACGCATCTCCATCCAGTTATGACCGTCGATCTGTTTGGGCTGGTGTACGCCGCAGCGTTGCAGCAATTCGTCCACGAAGGCCGGCACCAGCAGGGAGGCCGGGCCATAGCGCTTCTCGTCAAACTGGCTGCCTACCTCGCTCGGCTCCAGGTTGAGTTCGACGGTGTGGGCACCGTTGAGGCCCGCCTCATGGACAAAGCCTGCCGCAGGATAGACGGCCCCCGAGGTGCCGATGGAGATGAAGAGGTCGCATTGCGCCAGCGCCGAGTAGATGCGATCCAGCCCGAGGGGCATCTCGCCAAACCAGACCACATGAGGCCGCAACGGCTGGGGCAGCTGGCAGCAGGAGCAGAGCTCCTCCTGGTGGAGCTCCCCGCGCCACTCGATCACCTGCCCGGACACCGGACAGCGGGCCTTGAGCAACTCGCCGTGCATGTGGATGAGGTGCTTGCTGCCCGCGCTCTCGTGCAGGTTGTCGATGTTCTGGGTGATCAGGGTCACGCGCCCCGGCAGCAGGCGCTCGAGGCGCGCCAGGGCATAGTGGGCAGGATTGGGGTGGATCTCGGCGCGTTGCAACTGATGGCGCCGCGCGTTGTAAAAACGCTGAACCAGTTCGGGATCCCGGGCGTAGCCCTCGGGGGTGGCCACGTCTTCCACCCTGTGCTCCTCCCACAGGCCGTCGCAGGCCCTGAAGGTCTTGATACCGGATTCAGCCGAGATGCCGGCGCCGGTGAGGATCACGATATGTTTGGCTGACTGCACCATGGTTGATTTCCTCCAACGGATCACAGGCTGACCTTAGCACAACCGGCTGGCCCGGCACATTCGCCCTTGGTCTTAGGAATGCCGGGGCACCAGGGTGTCGAGAACGCTCAAGTCCAGCCGCACAAACACCATCTCCCGCCCCGTCACCAGGGTCAGCGGCAACCCCAGCCCCTTCAGCAGGGCCAGCATGGGCCTGTTCTGGCCGAGCACCTCGGCGGTCCACTCGCGGATCCCCTCCCCGTGCGCCAGCAATGCCAGCGCCAGCAGGATGCGGCGACCGGCCCCCCTATGCTGAAAATGATCCGCGACTATGCAGGAGAACTCCGCCCTGTCGGGATGCAGGCGCCGCCGGATGGACTGGGCCATGGCCAGCGGTGCGCCCTGCTCGTCGGTGAGCAGCAGCCCTATCTGGGGCGCTCTGGGGTAGTCGAGAAAGAAGGCGAGTTGCTCGGCGGTGGCAGGCTGCTTGGCGCGCATGAAGCGCAGGTAGACACTCTGCTCGCTCAGCGCCTCGTAGGCCGCCTTCAGCCGCTCGGGATCGGATCCTGCCAGCTCCTGCAGCCGGCAGGGAATGCCGCCCACCTCCATCATCAGGGGCAGAGATGCCCGCGAGCCGGGGTGTACCCAGCCCGCCAGCGCCCGGTGCAGGCGCGCCTCATCGGGGGGCCAGCAGAGGTAGCGCGGCACGGGCTACCAGCGCCCCGCCATGCCGAGATCCTGCCACTGGGCGGCATCCTGCAGGTTGAAGGGGTCGTCGAGATAGAGGGCTATGCCGAGCTCGCGAGCACGCCCGATGAAGCGGGCCAGCAGGGCGTCGGCGGCCATCGCCTCCAGCTCCGGCAGCAGATGCTGCCCCAGCAGCAGGCTCTGGATCGGCAGCCGCTCCAGCTGATCGAAAGGCAGGTGCTGGGCATTGTCGAGCAGCAGGGCCAGCCTGGCCCCGGCAAGACTCGCCTGCAGCACCAGGGCGAAGCGATCCGCCTGGTTCAGCAAGTTATCCCGCCGATGGATGACCAGGGTCAGCTCGTTCGCCTGCCTGCCATGCTGCTCCAGCCATGCCTTGAGGGGATCCCAGTGAGGGGGCAGGCTGCTCACGGCCAGCCAGATTGGCAGGGGGCTGGAGGCCGCATCCGCCTGCAGGCCAAGCTGACCCCGCGCCTCTCCCTGCCAGCTGCGAATAGTGCGCTTCAGGCCACCCAGCCTGCGCTGGCGCTGCGGCCCCAGGTAGAGCGCCTTGAGCAGCCGCAGCAGATCGTCGCTCTGCAGCGGCTTGGCCAGAGCGGCCAGCACGTTGAAGCCGGCGTCGTGCAGCAGTCGCCTGGCGCCGTCGATCAGGGTCTGATCGTGGGCGGAGAGCAGTATGATGGGCAGGCCGCTGTGACGGTACTGGGGATGGCTCATCAGGAGACTGATGGCATCCTGCTCCGCCAGGCTGAGATCGCAGACCAGCAGCCCCACAGCCCCCTCTTCCAGCGCCTTGAGACAACCTTCGCCGTCCTGCACCCAGTGGCAGGGCAGCCCCAGCGCCTGGATCTCCTGCTGGATGCAGGCCCCCTGGAAGGGGTGATCCTCGAGCAGCAGGATCTGGAGCCGGGCGAGCCAGTCCCGCCACCCCTGCTCCCGCGCCTGCAACCCCTCAAGCCAGGGATCCGACAGGCGGTAGATCCCCACCCCCGGGGTCTGCAGCCGCGGCAGATAGTCGGCCCCCTCGTGGGAGGCGGGATCGAACAGGGCGATGGCCCCGGCGGCGAACAACCCCTCCCACTGCCAGCTCGCGTCCGGCCGGGTACGGTGCAGACTGGCATAGGCCGGCAAGCCCGCCTCCTTTGCCGCCTGATGGGAGACGGCGTCCAGGGCATAGACGCTGACGGGGTGAAATACCGGCTCCTGGCTGACATCTGACTCCAGCAGGGCCAACAACTCTTCATCTGTGATAATCATCTCATGCTCTCTTGCCCAGTTGCCGGCAGACCTCTTCCACGGCCTGCTGCAATTCTTCCACCAAGGGGTGCCCGGGGGCTCGCTGCCAGCGCTCGATCACCTGTACCAGGGCGGCGGCCCCCACCATTTTGGCGGCCCCCTTCATCTTGTGTAAAGCCGTATTGAGGGCGCCTTCATCTCCTGTCGTGACGCATCCCTCAATCTCGGCCAGATCCTGACGAGCCGACTCCAGATAGAGGTTGATGAGCGCCGGGTTGAGCAGTGTCGTCATGGGGGTGATCTTGACCGAGCTCTCCACCAGTGGCGCACTGCTACGACCGGAGACGGTGCGCAGCAAGATGGCCAGCTCCTTCAGCAGGACGGGTTTGTCCAGATGACCCTGGCAGCCGCAATCCGCCAGACGCTGGGCCGCCTGCTCGCTGAGGTCGGCGGTGATCACGTAGACCGGCAGCTGCTGCCAGCGCGCCGAGGCCCGCAACTGCTTGCAGAGCTCGGCACCGTCCATCACCGGCATCTGCAGATCGGTCAGCACCAGATCGACAGATTCCCGCGCCAGGATCTCGAGGGCCAGACGGCCATTGGCGGCGCTCAGCACCCGGGCGCCCAGCTGACTCAGCTGCATGCTGATCAGCACCCGGTTCACCTCGTGATCTTCCACCAGGAGGACCCGCATGCCGGCGCCCGGCAGATCCGCGACCTCCCCGCTCCCCTGAACCAGCCTGGGTTGCAGCAGACTCACCACGGCGCCCGGGATCCAGGGCTCCCCCTGCCAGGACCAGGCACGCAGTCCCTGTTCATCCTGGGTGGCGGCAAGGGCGGGCGCCGTCGCCTCCTCGGTCACACCAAACTCGGCGAGCCAGGCCCGCACGTACGCCAGCTCCTCGGGAGGAAGCTGCAGGGACATCTGTTTGAACCTTGGCTGCCAGGGCGCCTTCTCCTGCGTCCCTTCGAGGGGCCATGCGCAGATGAAGCGGCTGCCGCCGGTGGCCACCGGCTCGACCCGGATCTCCCCTCCCATCTGCTCCATCAGCTGGCGACAGATGGCCAGCCCCAAGCCGGTACCCTGGGCCCTGAGCTGGCCCAGCTCCTCCCCTTGCTCGAAGGGCTGGAACAGCCGGGGCAGCAGCTCGGCACTGATGCCGGGGCCCTGATCGTCCACCCCGCACCAGACCCAGTCCCCGTGCCGGCGGGCCCAGAGCACCACCTCCCCCCGCTCGCTGAACTTGATGGCGTTGGAGAGCAGGTTGTGCAACACCTGCTGCACCCTGTGGGGATCGAGCGCCATCAGGGCGGGCAGCGCCGGATCCAGGTTGAGGCGCAGCTGCAGGTGTTTGGAGCGCGCCTTGGACCAGTGCACCGCCGCCACATGCTCGCACAGCTCCACCAGATCGGTCGGCTGCAGGGAGAGCCGCAGCTGACGGCTCTCGTTGCGGCTGAAGTCGAGTACGTCGTTGAGCAGCCCGAGCAGCTCGTTACCCGCCTGCCTGACGTGTGCCAGCACCGAGGCCTGCTCCGCGGAGAGCTCGGTCTGATCCAGCCACTCCAGCAAGCCCAGGATGGCGTTCATGGGGGTGCGGATCTCGTGGCTCACGGCGGCGAGGAAACGCCCCTTGGCGAGCACGGCCTGCTGGGCCTGCTCGTGGGAGAGCTGCAGGGAGTGCTCCTGCTCCACCCGGCTGGTCACATCCTGCACCACCCCAAAGACGCGCCACCCCTCCCCCTGACGGCGCCCCCTGCCGGAGAACTGCAGCCAGCGCGTGCCCTTGCTCGGATGCTGGTAGCGCAGCAGATGGGAGAAGGGGCGCCCGGCCTGCAACATGGCCAGCATGGGGGCGCGCATCTCCCGCCTGTCCTGGTGGGAGATGCGGGTCAGGGTCTCGTTGGGATTGAGGCGGATCTGCTGGCTGGCCAGCCCCAGCAGCTCATGGCTGCCGCGACTGACGAACTCCACCCGGGTGATGGCGCCCCCTTGCAGGGTGAACTGCAGCACCACCCCGGGCACCGTATTGGTGAGGGCCCGCAGGCGGCGCTCCGCCTGGCGCAGCAAGCGGGTGCGCTCGCGCAAGGCGCTGATGTCGGACAGGGCGATGAGATCCCCGGCCGGGGCCTGAGGCCCCAGCCGCAGCGGGATCTGGGCATAGGAGTAGACCTGATCCCGCAGGGCTATCTCCCCCTCAGCCCCCTGCAACTGCGGGGACGGCAGGACGAGATCGGTGGCGTAGCGCGCCTCCATCCGCTTGGCCCGCTTGTTGCGCTTGATCACCTCCCCCTTGTCATTGCGCAAGAACACCGGCACCGGCAGCGCCTGGAACAGGGACTCCCTGAACTTGCTCTCCAGCGCCAGCGCCTGCTCCGCCTTCTGGCGTTCGCGCGCCTCCTGGGCCAGCTGCTGGCGGGAGCGCCAGACTGACCAGATCACCCCAGCGCTAATAAGGAGTGCCAGCAGGACAGAGCCAAGCCAGAAGCCGTAACTGACCCCCTCTTGCTGGTTCAGTACCAGGCGCCGCCAACGCTGGACCAGCTCGCTCACCTGGCGATCGTTGATCGTCATCAGGCTCTGCTCCAGCACCCCGGCAAGCCTTGGCTGATCCAGTCTGATGGCAAAGCCGAGGCCAAACACCTCAGGCAGCTCCGTGATGCTCAGCTCGCTCAGCTGGTTGTTGCGCAGCGGATATTGCAGCTGATAGAGCTCGGCCAGCATGGCATCGGCCTCACCGCTCTGCACCGCCGCCAGCCCTTGCAGCAGGCTGTCGGTCACCCCCCAGTCCTGTTGCCCGAACCGGGCCAGCAGGCTGGTGTCGTACAGCATGCGGGGCACGACCACCCTGCCCTTGACCGCGGCAAGGGTTTGATAAGCTCCCCGCTTGCGGCTGACCAGGGCATAGCGACTGGTTGCCACCGCACGGGTGAACTCGAACTCCTCGTGCAGTGCCGGCGACTCCAGCAGACCGGCCATCATGGCGGCCTCCCCGCTGCGCAGCCTGGCGAGCGCCTCCTCCTTGCTGGCAACGGGGATCAGCTCAAAATTCAGCCCCGTCTGGCGGCTCACTTCCCGCAGCACATCGCCGCTCCAGCCGATGAGCTCCCCCTGCTGGTTGACGCCGCTGTAGGGCATGAAGTCGGGATCCGCCACCAGCTTGATGGTGCGCGCGCTGCCGACCAGCCAGGCCTGCTCCTTGTCGGTGAAGTGCAAGGGGTTGATGTCCTGCTCGCTCTGGGGCAGATAGCGCCCCAGATCCCGGTAGAGGCTGCCCGGCGGCAGGAAGCGGATCGCCGTGTCTATCAGCTCCTGCAACTGCGGCTTGTCGTCCATCATCAGCCGGTAGCTGATCACCAGATCGTCGCTGCGCAGCCGCCGCAGGCGCAGCCCCTCGTCCGGGAACTCCCGCATCAGGTAACGCAGTTGCAGATAGTCACCGAGGTAGGCGCTGCCCCTGCCCGCCACCAGGGCCCCGTACCAGTTCTCCGCATCGGTCAGGAGCCGCTGGGACGAGTGGGGATAGAGCCGCTGCAGGGTCTCCTCTGCCTGCCAGATGGGCGAGACCAGGAAGGTCGCCTGCTCGAGCTCCCCCCGATAGAGGATGGCGGACTCCGCCTCCAGCATGGCCCGGCTCAAGGCTGTGCCGGGCAGGGTCTCCCGGGTTGGGCCCACATGGGGGATGAGATCGCACTGCCCGCGCTGCAAGCCCTGCAGGGTCGCCGGCCAGTTGGGCAGTTTTTCAAAGCGCAGCGGCACCGGCAGTTGCCGGGCCAGGCGTTTCATCTGATCGATGAGCAGGCCCCCCTGCGCTTCTAGGTAGGGAGGACGCTGCAGGGCCGGATAGCAGAAGGTCAGCCCGGTGAGCGTATCGGCATAGGCCTGGGTCTCGGCTGACAGGGGGAGCGTGGCGGCACGCAGCGGCAAGGCCAGCAACGCACCAAACAGGAAGAGGGTCTTTATCATCGAAACGCAAAAGCCAGGCATTTGCCTGGCTTTTCTTTACTCATTGGGTTCAACATTTTCTACCCTGGCCTTGAGCTTCTGGCCAGGCCGGAAGGTCACCACTCGACGGGCGCTGATGGGAATATCCTCGCCCGTCTTGGGGTTACGTCCGGGACGCTGGTTCTTCTCACGAAGATCA
Organism: Aeromonas sp. OTU364; assembly: GCF_038440395.1. Taxonomy (NCBI): domain Bacteria; kingdom Pseudomonadati; phylum Pseudomonadota; class Gammaproteobacteria; order Aeromonadales; family Aeromonadaceae; genus Aeromonas; species Aeromonas sp. OTU364. The sequence goes on along the minus strand of NZ_JASATR010000006.1, from coordinate 60,966 downwards.
AAGTTACCGAAGCCTGAAATCTTGACTTGTTCACCGCGCTCGAGCGCCTGTCTGATTTCCTCAAAGAAGGCTTCCACCATGTCTTTGGCTTCACGCTTGCTCATCCCGAGCTGGGTGAACAGGTGCTCTGCAATGTCGGCTTTGGTAAGCGCCATAGATCAATCCCTCAAGGATGCATTCAACTCTTCACCAAGGGCCCGCACGACATTGTCCACGGTCTCGGCAATCTCTTTCTCCTCCAGGGTGCGCTGGGTGTCTTGCAACACTAGACTGATGGCCAGGCTCTTCTTGTCCTCTGCCATACCAGCACCCTGGTATACGTCGAACAAGTTTATTCCAACTAACTGATTTCCGCCAACTTTTTTAATTACTGCCAGGACGTCACCGGCCAGAACCGCAACGTCGACCACCACGGCGATGTCACGGCGGTTGGCCGGGAAGCGGGAAACTTCGGCCGCAACCGGCACCTTGGCCGGGGTCAGCTTGTCCAGTTCCAGCTCGAACATCACGGCACGGCTCTTGAGACCCAGCTTCTTCTCGAGGCTCGGGTGGATCACTCCGATGTGGCCGATGACGGCGCCATTACGCAGGATGGCGGCGCTCTGGCCCGGGTGCAGGGCGCTGTGCTCGGTACGCTCGAAGCTGAAGGTGGCCCCTTCGGCGGTGAGATCCAGCACGGCTTCCAGATCCCCTTTCAGATCAAAGAAGTCGCTGCCACGGCTCTTGACGTCCCAGTGCTCGTCGCTCTGGTTGCCGGTGATGATGCCGGCCAGCATGGGCTCCTGACGGATGCCGTTCTCGGCGCTTGCGTCCTTGATGAAACGCAGGCCCTGCTCGAACAGACGCACACGGCCCTGCTGACGGTTCTGGTTGTAGACCACCGCCTGCACCAGACCCGGGAACAGGGAGACACGCATGGCGGACATCTCGACCGAGATGGGGTTCGGCAGAACTATGGCGTCGCTCTGGGGGAACAGGGTCTGCTGGGCCTTGGGATCCACGAAGCTGTAGGTGATCGCCTCCTGGAAACCTCTGTCGACCAGCAGGTCACGCACCCGCTTCAGGGTCACCTGGCCTTCGGCCTGCTCCACCATCGCCAGGGAGGCGGCGGGTTTGAGGTTCGGGATGTTGTTGTAGCCGTAGATGCGGGCCACTTCCTCGATGAGGTCTTCCTCGATGGCGATGTCGAAACGCCAGGAGGGGGCCAGCGCGGTCCAGCCGTCGGCGTCCACGGTCACCTGCATGCCGAGGCGGGTCAGGATCTCGAGCACCTGGGCGTCGGCCACGCTGATGCCGATCACCTTGTCGAGCTTGGCACGACGCAAGCGGATGGGGGCAGCCTTGGGAAGATGGGCATCGGATTTGACCTCGATGACCGGGCCAGCTTCACCGCCGCAGATATCCAGCAGCAGGCGGGTGGCTCTGTCCATCACCTTGGCCTGCAGCTCGGGATCGACCCCGCGCTCGAAGCGGTGGGAAGAGTCGGTGTGCAGACCGTAGGCACGGGCGCGGCCTGTGATGGAGAGCGGCGCGAAGAAGGCGCACTCCAGCAGGATGTCGGTGGTGGTCTCGGACACACCGGTGCGATCGCCGCCGAAGATACCGGCCATGCAGGCAGGGCCTTTGGCATCGGCAATCACCAGGGTGTTGTCTTTAAGCTTCACCTCGGTACCGTCGAGCAGGGTCATCGGCTCATCGCTACGGGCGCGGCGCACCACCAGCTCCCCTTCCAGCTTGGCCAGATCGAAGGCGTGCATCGGCTGACCGTATTCCAGCAGCAGGTAGTTGGTGATGTCGACGATGGCGTCGATGGAGCGGATGCCGCCACGGCGCAGCTTCTCCTGCATCCAGAGCGGGCTCTGGGCGCTCAGGTTCAGCCCCTTGATGACGCGACCCAGGTAACGTGGGCAATCGGCGGGCGCCTCGACCCGGATCGGGAAGCTGGCGTCAATGGTGGCGGCGGCAGGCGTCCAGCTCGGCTCGACCACGTCCACGCTGTTGAGCACGCCAATCTCGCGGGCCAGACCCGCGATGCCGAGGCAATCGGCCCGGTTCGGGGTCAGATCCACGTCGATGCTGACGTCGTTGAGCGCGAGGTAGTCGCGGATATCGGTGCCGATGGGGGCATCGGCTGGCAGCTCTATGATGCCATCAGCTTCAACGTCGATACCCAGCTCGCTGAAGGAGCAGAGCATGCCGTGAGACGGCTGGCCACGCAGCTTGGCTTTCTTGATGGTGAAATCACCCGGCAGGGTCGCGCCCACCTTGGCCACACACACTTTCAAGCCCTGACGGCAATTCGGCGCGCCGCAGACGATGTCCAGCAGCTCGGCCTCCCCCACGTTGACCTTGGTCACCCGCAGCTTGTCGGCGTCCGGATGCTGGGCACACTCGACCACTTCACCCACCACCACGTTGTTGAACTGGCCGGCGACCGCTTCGATGGCGTCGACTTCGAGGCCGGCCATGGTGATCTGCTCGGCCAGTGCGTTGTCACTCAACTCGGTGCGGACCCACTCCATCACCCAGGATTTACTGAATTTCATGTTCTCTCGCCCTTACTTGAACTGCTTGAGGAAGCGCAGATCGTTTTCGAAGAAGGCACGCAGGTCGTTGACCCCGTAACGCAGCATGGTCAGGCGCTCAATGCCCATGCCGAAGGCAAAGCCGGAGTATTTTTCCGGATCGATGCCGACCGAACGCAGCACGTTCGGGTGCACCATGCCGCAGCCCAGCACTTCCAGCCACTTGCCGTTCTTGCCCATCACGTCCACTTCGGCGCTAGGCTCGGTGAACGGGAAGTAGGAGGGGCGGAAGCGAATGGTGAGATCTTCCTCGAAGTAGTTGCGCAGGAAGTCGTGCAGTATCCCCTTGAGCTCGGTGAAGCTGGCATGCTCGTCCACCAGCAGGCCTTCGACCTGGTGGAACATGGGGGTGTGGGTCATATCGTAGTCGTTACGATAGACGCGGCCCGGCGCTATGATGCGGATCGGCGGCTGCTGATGTTCCATGGTGCGGATCTGCACGCCCGAGGTGTGGGTACGCAGCATCAGATCGGGATTGAAGTAGAAGGTATCGTGATCGGTACGCGCCGGGTGATGAGCCGGAATGTTCAGCGCATCGAAGTTGTGGAAGCCATCTTCAATCTCGGGACCGCGCTCGACCTTGAAACCCATCTCGCCAAACAGGCGCTCGATGCGCTCAATGGTGCGGGTCACCGGGTGCAGGCCACCGTTCTCGATGCGGCGACCCGGCAGGCTGATGTCGATGGTCTCGGCGGCCAGCTTCTGGTTCAGCACGGCAACTTCAAGGGCTTCACGACGCGCGTTCAAGGCATCCTGAACCAGCTGCTTGGCCTGGTTGATCACGGCGCCTGCGGCGGGACGCTCCTCAGGCGAAAGGGCGCCCAGGCCCTTCATCTGCTCGGTAAAAAAGCCCTTTTTACCCAGATATTTGACCCGGATTTCGTCGAGGGCGGCGATGTCGCTTACGCCCTCAATTTCGGCCTTGGCCTGGCCGACTACTTCTTCAAGCTGTTGCATGTCTTCCTCGTCACCACTCCCGAAACAGGAGCCTTTAGGCTAAATAAGGTCAAGAGGGGAATAATACAAAAAAAGCCCCTTCGCTGACCATAGTTATGGCCGGCTTTTCTCCCTATAAATCATTTTGTTATATCAAGCGAGTCTCAAGCCCTCCCCTGCTCGCTTCAATTTTTGATGTCAGGCCTTAGTTTGTTGGCATATCAGACATTTTCGCGTCGGCCACCAGGGCAGATGGCGTTGTGCGGCACAACACACTGAAAGCAAAAAGCGGGCAACAAAAAAGGAGGCCTGAGCCTCCTTTTATCTTTCATAACAGAACCGGATTAAACCAGCGCTGCTTTGGCCTTTTCAACCAGGGCGGTGAAAGCCAGCTTGTCGTGAACGGCGATATCGGACAGGATCTTGCGATCGATCTCGATGGAAGCCTTCTTCAGACCGTCGATCAGACGGCTGTAGGACAGACCGTTCTGACGGGCTGCAGCGTTGATACGCGCAATCCACAGCTGACGGAACTGACGCTTCTTCTGGCGACGGTCACGGTAGGCATACTGACCAGCTTTGGTTACCGCTTGTACCGCTACGCGGTAGACACGGGAACGGGCGCCGTAGTAACCCTTGGCGGCTTTCATTACTTTCTTGTGACGAGCGCGAGCAGTCACACCACGTTTAACTCTTGGCATTTTTCACATCCCCCTTATGCGTACGGCAGACAAGCGACAACACGTTTGTGGTCGGCAGCAGAAACCATGAACTTCGGCCCCAGCTTACGCTTACGCTTACTGCTCTTCTTGGTCAGGATGTGACGCAGGTGGTTGTGCTTGCACTTGAAGCGACCTGAGCCAGTCTTCTTGAAGCGCTTTGCAGCACCCCGGTTGGTTTTCATCTTCGGCATTTCATACTCCGCATTGTGAGTGACAACAAAATCGCAAGGCGAACCGACTCATGGGGCGAACCCATGAGTCAATTTCTTGTGGGCCTTAAGATTTCTTCTTGGGTGCGAGGACCATCACAGCTTGACGGCCTTCGACTTTCGGGAACGACTCGACTACGGCCAACTCTTCCAGATCGTTCTTGACTCGCTCCAGAACCTTGATACCAAGATCCTGGTGGGCCATTTCACGACCACGGAAGCGCAGGGTGACCTTCGCCTTGTCCCCGTCTTCCAGAAAGCGAACCAGGTTGCGTAGTTTTACCTGATAGTCGCCTTCGTCAGTGCCAGGACGGAATTTGATTTCCTTCACCTGGACGACTTTCTGCTTTTTCTTCTGTTCTTTGGTGGTCTTGCTCTTTTCGTAGAGGAATTTGCCGTAATCCATGATTCGGCAAACGGGCGGCTCAGCGTTAGGACTGATCTCGACCAGATCCACTCCGGCTTCAAGGGCCAAGTTCAGGGCATCCTGGATGGTGGTGATGCCAATGGCCTCACCGTCCAAACCAGTCAGACGAACTTCTTTCAGACGGATCTCTTCATTGATCCGGTGAGCGCGGGCTTGCGGTTGCTTGCCCAGTTTTTTTCCGCCTTTTATAGCTTATTCCTCCACTTTCTTTTGTCCGCGGGTCTGAACTTCCTGGGTTAACAGAGCTATCAGCTCTTCAACAGGATAAGAGCCCAGGTCAGCCCCTTTACGAGTCCGTACTGCAATCTTGCCGGCTTCTACTTCTTTATCGCCGCAGACCAGCATGAAAGGCACTCGCTTCAAAGTATGCTCGCGGATTTTAAAGCCAATCTTCTCATTTCTCAAGTCCGCTTTTGCGCGAAGGCCCGCATCATTCAATGCCTTGGCAACTTTCACCGCATAATCGGCCTGATTATCCGTGATATTCATGACCACGGCCTGAGTCGGTGCCAGCCAGGTCGGGAACAGTCCGGCGTACTCTTCGGTCAGGATACCGATGAAACGCTCGAGGGACCCGAGAATGGCCCGGTGGATCATCACGGGTACGTGACGTTCGTTGTCTTCGCCCACATAAGTGGCGCCAAGACGGCCCGGCAAGGCAAAATCGAGCTGCACGGTACCACACTGCCAAGCACGATCAAGACAATCGTGCAGGGTGAATTCGATCTTGGGACCGTAGAAAGCCCCCTCACCCGGCTGCAGATCGTACTTCAGGCCGTTGAGCACCAGGGCTTCCGCCAGGGCGGCTTCCGCGCGATCCCAGGCTTCATCGGAACCGATGCGCTGCTCGGGACGGGTGGAGAGCTTGACCACGATGTTTTCGAAGCCAAAGGTGCCGTAGACGTCATAGACCATGCGAATACAGGCCGAGACCTCTTCCATGATCTGATCTTCGGTACAGAAGATGTGGGCGTCATCCTGGGTGAAGCCGCGCACCCGCATCAGACCGTGCAGGGAGCCTGAGGGCTCGTTGCGGTGGCAGGAGCCGAACTCGGCCATGCGCAGGGGCAGATCCCGGTAGGACTTCAGACCCTGGTTGAAGATCTGCACGTGGCCCGGGCAGTTCATCGGCTTGATGGCGTACTCGCGGTTCTCGGACTGGGTGGTGAACATGGCCTGGGCGTATTTCTCCCAGTGGCCGGAGCGCTCCCACAGCACGCGATCCATCATGAAGGGGCCTTTCACCTCTTGATAGTCGTACTCCTTGAGCTTGCCACGGATGAAGGTTTCCAGCTCACGGAAGATGGTCCAGCCATCGTTGTGCCAGAACACCATGCCGGGGGCCTCTTCCTGCATGTGGTACAGGTCGAGCTGCTTGCCAATCTTGCGGTGGTCGCGCTTGGCGGCCTCCTCGAGACGCTGCAGGTAGGCCTTGAGCTGCTTCTTGTCGGCCCAGGCGGTACCGTAGATGCGCTGCAGCATCTTGTTGTTGGAGTCACCACGCCAGTAGGCGCCTGACATCTTCTGCAACTTGAAGTGGTGACAGTGACGCATGTTGGGCACGTGGGGGCCGCGACACATGTCGACGTACTCTTCGTGATGATAGAGACCGGGCTGATCATCGCGGGCGATGTTCTGATCCAGGATTTCGACCTTGTAGGTCTCGCCGCGGGCCTCGAACACGTCGCGCGCCTCATGCCAGGAGACCTTTTTCTTGACGACGTCGTAATCCTTGGCGGCCAGCGCCAGCATGCGCTCTTCCAGGGCAGCCAGATCTTCATCGGTCAGGGTGCGGTCGAGATCGACGTCGTAGTAGAAACCGTTGTCGATGACAGGACCTATGGCCATCTTGGTCTGGGGCCAGAGTTGCTTGATGGCATGACCCAGCAGGTGGGCGCAGGAGTGGCGCAGAATGTCCAGACCGTCTTCGTCTTTGGCGGTGATGATGGCAAGGGAGGCATCGGCTTCGATCAGCTCGCACGCATCCACCAGTTCACCGTTCACCCGGCCGGCAATGCACGCCTTGGCGAGACCGGGACCTATGTCGGCGGCGACGTCCATGACGGAAACGGCGTGGGGAAATTGACGTTGGCTGCCGTCAGGCAGAGTAATGATTGGCATTAGGTGTTTCCTTATACAGTGGTGCCCCGTACCAAAGGGCACATGCAGATTGGAGAAAACCTTTCATTTCAAGCAGTTCACCCCTGAGTTTCACCGTTCACAATACGGTTGCTACACAGCAGTGGTACACACCCTCTTGGGTGCGCAAGGCCATCAATTGACAGGTACAGCGGAGGATTGTATCAGACGTCACGACCCAGACAAGTTGCCTTGCCGATTTTGTATACCATGAAGGGGAAAGCGAGGTGCGCCGTCATCAGTTGATTTGCCTGGCGTCACAGAGGCAATCGGGACGACGCATATGCGATACGGGTCCCGCCGCGCCCTCTCTGTGCTAGGTTTCCAGTGAGGCGTCTGCCTAAATGAGGAGAGCATGATGTACACCTATGACATTTCGTTTCCGGAGCATGCGGAGAAGATTGTCCACCCGGATCACCTGTTGACGACACACTGCCCCGTTCATCTCGGGGAGCTGGTGATCCTGAGCGATGGCAGCAAGCGCGAGGTATGCAGCATAGTGCACAGCGCCGATCGCAGTACCCTCTACGTCACCGACGTGACACCGGGCAAGATCACCGCCAGCCGCTGAGGGGCTAACCCTCCCCCAGCAGTGACTGGCCGTTGAAATCGAAGGCGCTGCGACCCTCCTCGGCCAGCGCCAGCTCCTGCAATACCGTCAACGCCAGCTTGTTGCCCTTTTGCGAGGCCTGATAGAGCCACTGCTTGGCCTCGGCCATGTCGACCCGACCGTTGGCCCCCATCAGATGCAGCACCCCCACCTTGAGCATGGCGGGCACGTCTCCGTTGCGGGCCGCCCGCTCCATCCAGTGAAAGGCGATACGCAGATCCCGTGGCACCCCTACCCCGCGCACATAGAGCTCCGCCAGCCGGTACTGGCCAAACGCATCCCCCGCCTCGGCGGACTGGCGATAGAGGCGGATGGCCTGCGCCAGATCCTGCTCGCTCCCCTGCCCCAGCTCATGGCTCCACCCCATCAGGGCCTGCGCCCTGGGTTGACCCTGCTCGGCCAGCGGCTGCCAGATACCGGTCGCCTGCTCGAAGTGGCCCACCCGCCAGGCGCGGTTGGCCGCGGCCAGCTCCTGCTCGGTGGAGAGCGGTAGCAGACGCCAGGCGACCAGGGCAATGACGCCGATAAACAGCCAGCGGTAAGTGGTGGGACTCATGATGATTTCCGTGATCCAGTTCGCATTTTGTCTATGTAAACGAAATGTAGCGACAGATCAAGCAGGAGATCCCGTTCTTTGGCCGAGTGAAATAAGGGAAGAGTGGCCGGACTTGATGTTTGGCACTATCCCGAGCAGAATGACTGTATGTATAAACAGTATATAGTGTGATGAGATGGCAGGACGAGGCAGCACCCACAATATCGAGCACCGTTTCAGCGGCCCGCAGATCGATGCCGTCGACGATGGCTGGCAGGCCGTGGAATGGGAGGCGGCATTTCGTGCGCCCCAGCCCCGAACCGAGGTGCGGGAGATCCAGGCCAAGAGCATCATCAGCCACAACCTCTCGCCGGACGTCCCCTTCGGCCGCTCCATCAATCCCTATCAGGGGTGCGAGCATGGCTGCATCTACTGCTATGCCAGACCCAGCCACGCCTACCTGGAGCTCTCCCCCGGCCTGGATTTCGAGACCCGGCTGTTTGCCAAGCTCAATGCCGCCGCGCTGCTGCGCCGGGAGTTTGCCAAGCCAGGCTATCAGCCGCAGACCATAGTGCTGGGAGCCAACACCGATCCCTACCAGCCCATAGAGCACCACTATCGCCTCACTCGCGAGCTGCTGGAGGTGATGCTGGCCCATCGCCATCCGGTGGGGATCATCACCAAGAGCGCCATGATATTGCGCGATCTCGATCTGCTGGCCGAGCTGGCCCGGGAGGGGCTCTGCCAGGTGATGGTGTCGGTCACCACCTTGAACGAGACGCTGAGGCGACAGCTGGAGCCCCGCACCAGCACGGGAGCGGGTCGGCTCAAGGTCATCGAGAAGCTGGCACAGGCCGGGATACCTGTGGGAGTGCTGGCGGCCCCCATGATCCCGCGGCTCAACGAGCCCGAGCTGGAGCAGATCATCAAGGGCGCCGTGGAGGCGGGCGCCGGCTGCGCCGACTATATCCTGCTGAGACTGCCCCACGAGCTGACCACCCTGTTTTGCGACTGGCTGGAGGAGCACTACCCCGGCCAGAAGGAGGCCATCCTGAACCAGTTGCGGGCAAGCAGAGGGGGGGCGCTCAACAGCCCCGCCTTCGGGACTCGTATGCGCGGAGAGGGGCAATTCGCCGACTTGCTCGCCCAGCGCTTTCGGCTCATCAGCAAGCGACTGCAACTGGGCAAGCGCCATATCGCGCTCAACACCTCTGCCTTCATTCGCCCCAACGAGCAGCTGCGCCTGTTCTGATGGCTGCGGCTATCGCCGCTCAGCCCCTAGGCCTTGGCGGGGCTTGCCCTGTGCGATCAGCTCCGCGGGCAGGCGCGAGGGCTCATAAGCCACCTCCTCCTGCTCGTCATGTGACAATGCCCTGGCATCCTCTCCCCACATCCGGCTCCACCAGATCTCCCACATGATCCAACTGGTCATACCCTGCTCCTTCTGGATGATATTGCCAACGCCGGGCTCGGGCATGGTCGTGCCCTTGCCCCACCTGAACAGCCGCAGTCTGTCCCGCCGGGATGACAGCCAGATGACGCCGGGATGAAGGATTGAATGAGCAAGAGAGCCCGGAGCGGGAAAATCCGGCGCCAGCACAGGAGATGAACGCAGGCAGTTTCGGATGACCGACGCCGCAGGAGGGAGTGAAGGCAGAAGAAATAAAAAGAGCGACCCAAGGGCCGCTCTTTTTTATCGAGGCAGGTAACGATTATTCGTCGTCAGCCGCACCCGCTTCGCTGGAGCCTGCGTCGTCGGCAGCACCGGCGTCTGGCGCAGTCTCTGCACCTTCCGCCTGCTCGCCGTCGATGGCCATGCCCTCGGCGACCAGAGCGTCGTTCTCTTCCTCGTCGCTCTCGGCAATGCGCTGCAGGCCGACCACTGTCTCGTCTTCACCGGTACGGATCAGACGGACACCGCCGGTGTTACGGCCGATGACGCTCACCTCGGCAACACGGGTACGCACCAGGGTGCCGCCATTGGTGATCAGCATGATCTGGTCGGTATCCTCGACCTGGATCGCATCGATCACCTTGCCGTTGCGCTCGTCCACCTTGATGGAGCGAACGCCCTGGGTACCACGGCTCTTGGTCGGGTACTCGTCCAGTGCGGTGCGCTTGCCGTAACCGTTCTCGGTGGCGGTGAGGATGGCACCTTCACCGCGCGGCACGATGAGGGAAACCACCTTGTCACCGGCGCCCAGCTTGATGCCGCGCACACCGGCTGCAGTACGACCCATGGGACGCACGCCCTTGAAGGTACCCTTGCTCTCGGTGCCTTCAGTGCCTTCGCCGTTGTCGCTGCCATCCTCGTCGTTGCCGGCGTCATCGTCGGTCTCGACGTCATCGCTGGCATCCGCATCGGCTGCATCGGCGCGGCCGCTACCTTCATTGAAGCGAACCACCTTGCCCGCATCGGAGAACAGCATGATCTCGTTGCTGCCGTCGGTGATGTCCACCCCGATCAGCTCATCACCCTCCTTGAGGTTGATGGCGCGAATACCCGAGGAGAGCGGACGGCTGAAGTCGGACAGGCTGGTCTTCTTCACGGTACCGTTGGCGGTGGCGAAGAAGACATACTTCTCGGCATCATACTCCTTCACCGGCAGGATGGCGGTGATGCGCTCACCCTCGTCCAGCGGCAGCAGGTTGATGATGGGACGACCACGGGCGCCACGGGACGCTTCCGGCAGTTGGTAGACCTTGAGCCAGTAGACCTTGCCACGGGTGGAGAAGCACAGAATGGTGTCGTGGGTGTTGGCCACCAGCAGACGCTCCACAAAGTCCTCTTCCTTGATCCGGGTGGCCGACTTGCCACGACCACCGCGGCGCTGGGCCTCGTAGTCGGAGAGCGGCTGATACTTCACATAGCCCTGGTGAGACAGGGTAACCACCACGTCTTCCGGGGTGATCAGATCTTCGATGTTGATCTCGGCACTGGACATGCTGATCTCGGTGCGACGCTCGTCGCCATACTGCTCGCGCACGGCCAGCAGTTCATCGCGGATCACTTCCATCAGGCGTTCCGGGCTTGCCAGGATGAACAGCAGCTCGGCGATCAGATCCAGCAGAGATTGGTACTCTTCCAGGATCTTCTCGTGCTCGAGGCCGGTCAGCTTGTGCAGACGCAGGTCGAGGATGGCCTGGGCCTGGATCTCGGTCAGGAAGTACTGCCCTTCACGGATGCCGAACTCCGGCTCCAGCCACTCCGGCCGTGCCGCGTCGTCGCCCGCTTTTTCCAGCATGGCGGCCACGTTGCCGAGTTCCCAGCCCTTGGCAACCAGGCCCGCTTTCGCATCCGCCGGGGTCGCACTGTGGCGAATGAGCTCGATGATGGGGTCGATGTTGGCCAGCGCCACCGCCAGGCCTTCCAGGATGTGAGCTCGATCCCGCGCCTTGCGCAGCTCGAACACTGTCCTGCGGGTCACCACCTCGCGGCGGTGCAGCAGGAAGGCATCCAGGATCTCTTTGAGGTTCATCACCTTGGGCTGGTTGTTATCGAGCGCCACCATGTTGATGCCGAACGTGGTCTGCATCTGGGTGTGCTTGTAGAGATTGTTCAGCACTATCTCGCCGGACTCGCCGCGCTTGATCTCGATAACGATGCGCATGCCGTCTTTATCAGACTCATCACGCAGGGCACTGATGCCCTCGACCTTCTTCTCTTTGACCAGCTCGGCGATCTTCTCGATCAGCCGCGCCTTGTTCACCTGATAGGGGATCTCGTGAACGATGATGGTCTCGCGACCGCTCTTCTCGTCCACTTCCACCTCGGCCTTGGCCCGCACATAGACGGAGCCGCGACCGGTCCGATAGGCCTGCACTATGCCGGAGCGCCCGTTGATGATGCCGCCGGTGGGGAAATCCGGGCCGGTGACATAGGTCATCAGCTCGTCAATGGTGAGGGCGCCATTCTCGATCAACGCCAGACAGCCGTTGACTATCTCGGTGAGGTTATGAGGAGGAATGTTGGTCGCCATGCCCACCGCGATACCGGAGGAGCCGTTGATCAACAGGGTGGGTACCTTGGTGGGCATGACAGCCGGGATCATCTCGGTGCCGTCGTAGTTCGGCACCCAGTCCACGGTCTCTTTGTCCAGATCGGCCAGCAACTCGTGGGAGATGCGCGCCATCCGCACTTCGGTGTAACGCATGGCCGCAGCGTTGTCGCCATCGACCGAGCCGAAGTTGCCCTGACCATCGACCAGCATGTAACGCATGGAGAAATCCTGCGCCATCCGGACAATGGTGTCATACACGGCGCTGTCGCCGTGCGGGTGATATTTACCGATTACGTCACCGACCACACGGGCCGATTTCTTATAGGGCTTGTTCCAGTCGTTCCCCAACTCGTTCATAGCAAACAGAACGCGGCGGTGAACCGGTTTCAAGCCATCACGCACATCCGGCAGAGCTCGTCCTACGATCACGCTCATGGCGTAATCCAGATAGGAACTCTTGAGCTCTTCTTCGATGTTGACCGGCGTGATCTCTCTGGCCAGATCGCTCATAGAAAGCCTTAATCCCTAATTAGTTGTTCTTTGGCTTAAACAGCGCGACATGGTAACACACTGAGCCAAATACCTTAAGCCACAAATCCGGGTAACACGTCGGGCTGGTGTGCCCAAGTCCGTCCGTTATAATGCCCGCCAGGACAATAGATTGCGCGCGCCCTGCCCGCTGCGCGCCCTGCCACAGGATCATCAAAAAATGAACAGTGATGCCAATGTCGATCTGACAGAAATCGCCAAATTTGAAGCCATCGCCTCCCGCTGGTGGGACATGGAGGGCGAGTTCAAGCCCCTGCACCAGATCAACCCGGTGCGCCTTGACTGGATCACCGACAAGAGCGGCGGCCTGTTTGGCAAACGCGTGCTCGACATCGGCTGCGGCGGCGGCATCCTCTCCGAGAGCATGGCGCGCCGGGGTGCTCGCGTGACCGGCATCGACATGGGCAAGGAGCCCCTCGGGGTCGCCCGCCTGCACGCCCTGGAGCAGGGTGTGGAGCTCGAGTATCGCCAGATCACCGCCGAAGCTCATGCCGCCGAGGCCCCCGGCCAGTATGATGTGGTCACCTGCATGGAGATGCTGGAGCACGTGCCGGATCCCGCCTCCGTGCTGCGGGCCATCGCCACCCTGGTGCAACCGGGAGGCAAGGTGTATGTCTCCACCATCAACCGCAACCCGAAAGCCTACCTGATGATGATCCTGGGGGCCGAGTACCTGCTGAAGATGGTGCCCAAGGGCACCCACGATCACAAAAAGTTCATCACCCCCGCCGAGCTGTGTCGCATGGGGGAAGCCGCGGGCCTCTTGGTGCGGGACATGAGCGGGGTGCACTACGCGCCGCTCTCCAACAGCTTCAAGCTCGGCAGGAACGTCGACGTCAACTACATGGTGGCCTTCGTGCGCCCGGAGTCAGTCTGATGAGCACCGACAAGGCGCCCCTGCGCTGCGTGCTGTTCGATCTGGACGGCACCCTGCTCGACACGGCCCCGGATCTCGGGGCTGCCGTCAACCATGTGCTGGTGAGCGAAGGCTTTGCCCCGCTGCCCGAGGCCATCATCCGCCAGACCACCTCCCACGGGGCCCTTGGGCTGCTCAAGGCGGGCCTGGGGGAGGATCTGCTGGAAGAGCTGGGGGCCACGCGCCTGCGAACCGCCCTGCTCGACCATTACGCCGCCAACCTCTGCGTCGGTACCCGTCCCTATGAAGGGATGCTGGATCTCATCGAATGGCTCGATGAGAAGAAGCTGCCCTGGGGCATAGTCACCAACAAGCCGGGCTTTCTCACCGAGCCGCTGCTGGCCGCCCTGCCCGAGCTTGCCAGCTGTGGCGTCACCGTCAGCGCCGACACCCTGCCGGTACGCAAGCCAGACCCGGCCCCCATGTTCTTTGCCTGCGAGCGGCTCGGGGTCGAGGCGAGCCACTGCCTTTATGTGGGGGACCATGTGCGCGACATCGAGGCGGGGCGCAACGCCGGCATGCGCACCGCGGTGGCGGGCTGGGGCTATCTGAGCGATGACGAGGATACCGCCGACTGGGGCGCCGACCTGCACTTTGATACGGTACAGGCTCTGCACCACTGGCTGCGCTACGAGCTGACCTGAGCCAAACCAGCACTGCACTGCATAAACGGTATAAGTGGACCATCGGGGTGCGGATCTGCAGTTCGATGCCGTACGAGGCAGGCCCTGCACCACTGGCTGCGCTACGAGCTGACCTGAGTCAGCCCTGTTCCGCATGACGTTATAGATGGATCATCCGGGCAGCTTTAACGCCAAATGGTTCCCAGATGAGCACGATGCTCACTCACCGGGCCGCACAATGGCAATGACAAGGGGCGCAGATGCGCCCCTTGTTTTGAGAGGATGACAAGTGCGCGCCTGCGGGGGACAGGACAGCTTTTGACCCTGGCTGCACAAGGGATAACCAGGCTGAATTTGCTAGTAAAAACACCCCCTTTTCGCAAGCAAAAAAAGTTATTTAAATTTTCCATCTTCGATCATCGGACTTGCATTTGCCGGATCGGACGGATGAAAACCCACTCACTGTGAGCAGTCACTAACTCTGGCCCGAACACCCACAATTTATCCACAGCTAATGCGTTATCCACAGATTGCAATGCCGTGCCGACCTCACTATCTTGTAGTTCGAATTTAAAATAACACTATATCTTGTGATTCATGGCGCACTTCGCCCCCAGGCCACCCTACAGAAGGGAACCCTGGATGCTGGGCGCCATGGTTTTTCGGGAATCAACTAAAGGTCATCAGCCAATGAACTTGTTTGTGACGAAGCGTAACGGCCACAAAGAACCCATCGATCTGGATAAAATTCACCGCGTGCTCGACTGGGCCGCCGAGAAGCTCGACAACGTGTCGGTCTCCCAGGTGGAGCTCAAGTCCCACATCCAGTTCTATGACGGTATCCGTACCGCCGACATCCACGAAACCGTCATCAAGGCCGCTGCTGACCTGATCTCCGAACAGAGCCCGGATTACCAGTACATGGCCGCCCGCCTGGCCATCTTCCACCTGCGCAAGAAGGCCTACGGCCAGTTCGAGCCGCCCCACCTCTACCAGCACGTCGCCCGTCTGGTGGACATGGGCAAGTACGACAAGCACCTGCTGACCGACTATACCCAGGCCGAATTCGAGGAGCTCAACGCCCACCTCGACCACTGGCGTGACATGGACTTCTCCTACGCGGCGGTCAAGCAGCTCGAAGGCAAGTACCTGGTGCAGAACCGCGTCACCGGCGAAATTTACGAGAGCCCGCAGTTCCTCTACATCCTGGTGGCGGCCTGCCTCTTCTCCAAGTATCCGAAAGATACCCGTCTGGACTACATCAAGCGTTTCTACGATGCGGTCTCGACCTTCAAGATCTCCCTGCCCACCCCCATCATGAGCGGCGTGCGCACCCCGACCCGTCAGTTCAGCTCCTGCGTGCTGATCGAGTGCGATGACAGCCTGGACTCCATCAATGCCACCGCCAGCGCCATCGTCCGTTATGTCTCCCAGCGCGCCGGCATCGGCATCAACGCCGGCCGCATCCGTGGTCTGGGCAGCCCCATCCGTGGCGGCGAAGCCTTCCACACCGGCTGCATCCCCTTCTACAAGTACTTCCAGACTGCCGTGAAGTGCTGCTCCCAGGGCGGCGTGCGCGGCGGTGCGGCCACCCTCTTCTACCCCCTGTGGCACACCGAGGTGGAGAGCCTGCTGGTACTGAAGAACAACCGCGGCGTGGAAGAGAACCGGGTCCGTCACATGGACTACGGGGTGCAGATCAACAAGCTGATGTACCAGCGCCTGATCAAGGGCGGCGACATCACATTGTTCTCCCCGTCCGATGCACCGGGTCTGTACGACGCCTTCTTCGCGGATCAGGACAAGTTCGAGCAGCTCTACGTCAAGTACGAGCAGGATCCGTCCATTCGCAAGAAGACCCTCAAGGCGGTGGATCTCTTCTCCCTGATGATGCAGGAGCGCGCCGGCACCGGTCGCATCTACATCCAGAACGTGGATCACTGCAACACCCACAGCCCGTTCGATCCGGCCGTGGCCCCGGTGCGCCAGTCCAAC
Source organism: Aeromonas sp. OTU364 (assembly GCF_038440395.1). Taxonomy (NCBI): domain Bacteria; kingdom Pseudomonadati; phylum Pseudomonadota; class Gammaproteobacteria; order Aeromonadales; family Aeromonadaceae; genus Aeromonas; species Aeromonas sp. OTU364. The sequence goes on along the minus strand of NZ_JASATR010000006.1, from coordinate 44,719 downwards.
CTCTGCCTCGAGATTGCGCTGCCCACCAAGCCGCTCAACAACGTGGATGACGAAGAGGGCGAAATCGCCCTGTGCACCCTGTCTGCTTTCAACCTCGGTGCCATCGAGAAGCTGGAAGACCTGGAAGAGATGGCGGACCTCGCCGTGCGCGCCCTGGATGCCCTGCTCGACTATCAGGACTACCCCCTCAAGGCCGCGATGAAGGGCAGCATGAACCGCCGCACCCTGGGGATAGGCGTCATCAACTACGCCTACTACCTGGCGAAGAATGGCGCCCGCTACTCCGACGGTTCCGGTCTGGCCCTGACTCACCGCACCTTCGAGGCGATCCAGTACTACCTGCTGAAGGCGTCCGTGCAGCTGGCCCGCGAGTTCGGCCCCTGCCCGGCCTTCAACGAGACCACCTACGCCCAGGGGATCCTGCCCATCGATACCTATAAAAAGGATCTGGATGTGCTGTGCAACGAGCCGCTGCATCTGGACTGGGAAAGCCTGCGTGAAGAGATCAAGACAGTGGGTCTGCGCAACTCCACCCTGACTGCCCTGATGCCGAGCGAGACCTCCAGCCAGATCTCCAACGCCACCAACGGCATAGAACCGCCGCGCGGCCTGGTCTCGGTCAAGGCCTCCAAGGACGGCATCCTCAAGCAGGTGGTGCCCGAGTACCATCGCCTGAAGGACCAGTACGAGCTGCTGTGGAAGCAGCCGAGCGTCGATGGCTACCTGCAGCTGGTTGGCATCATGCAGAAGTTTGTGGATCAGGCGATCTCAGCCAACACCAACTACGACCCGGCCCGTTTCGAAGGCAACAAGGTCCCGATGAAGCAGCTGCTCAAGGACTTGCTGACCGCCTACAAATATGGCCTCAAGACCCTCTACTATCACAACACCCGTGATGGTGCGGACGACGCCCAGACCGATCTGCAAGACGACGGTTGCGCCGGCGGGGCTTGTAAAATATAAGTCGCAGCACGATCTGATGAACCGGGCGGGAGCATGAAGCTCCCGCCCTCCTGTTTCCTCTCATTCAAGACATTCAAATCACCATGGCTTATTCAACTTTCTGCCAGACCCAGAACGACCAGCTCAAGGAGCCGATGTTCTTCGGCCAGTCGGTCAACGTGGCCCGTTATGATCAGCAAAAGCACGACATCTTCGAGCGGCTGATCGAGAAGCAACTCTCCTTCTTCTGGCGTCCGGAAGAGGTGGACGTGTCCCACGACCGCATCGACTACCAGGCCCTGCCGCCCCACGAGCAGCACATCTTCATCTCCAACCTGAAGTACCAGACCCTGCTGGACTCCATCCAGGGCCGCAGCCCCAACGTGGCACTGCTGCCCCTGGTCTCCATCCCGGAGCTGGAGACCTGGATCGAGACCTGGGCCTTCTCCGAGACCATCCACTCTCGCTCCTACACCCACATCATTCGCAACATCGTCAACAACCCGGGACAGGTGTTCGACGACATCGTCACCAACGAGCAGATCCTGAAGCGCGCCGGCTCCATCAGCCACTTCTACGACGATCTGATCGAGGCAACCGCGCTCTATCACCTGCACGGTGAAGGGAGCCACAAGGTGGGCGGCCGCGAGGTCTCCATCAGCCTGCGGGAGCTGAAGAAGAAGCTCTATCTGTGCCTGATGAGCGTCAATGCCCTGGAGGCGATCCGCTTCTATGTGAGCTTCGCCTGCTCCTTTGCCTTCGCCGAGCGCGAGCTGATGGAGGGCAACGCCAAGATCATCAAGATGATCGCCCGCGACGAGGCCCTTCACCTCACGGGGACGCAGCATATGCTGAACCTGATGCGCACCGGTCAGGACGACCCCGAAATGGCCGAGATTGCCGCCGAGTGCGAGCAGGCCTGCTTCGAGATCTTCAAGGAAGCGGCCGAGCAGGAGAAAGAGTGGGCCGAGTACCTGTTCCAGGACGGCTCCATGATCGGTCTGAACAAGGACATCCTCTGCCAGTACGTGGAGTACATCACCAACCTGCGGATGGCGGCGGTCGGCCTGCAGCCAGCCTTCATTGGCGCCAAGCAAAACCCCATCCCCTGGATCAACACCTGGCTTTCGTCCGACAACGTGCAGGTGGCCCCCCAGGAAGTGGAGGTGAGCTCCTACCTGGTCGGCCAGATCGACAGCGAAGTACACGCAGACGATCTCGGTGATTTCGAACTGTGAGTCAGCTGCCCGGACCGCTGGCCAGTCGCACTCGCAGCGAAGTGCACCCAGACGTTCTGGGGTACGCCGCGCCGTGAGTGACGCCACCAACACGCTGACCCCCGCCCCCTGCTCTGCCCCCGCGCAGAGCGAGGCGGGCTCGCCACGGGTGCATACCCGGGATGACGTGCTGCACGCCCATCCCGACGAGAGCCTGCTGGAGACCCTGGAGCGCCACGGTCACAGGGTGGAGTTTCAGTGCCGCAGCGGCTATTGCGGTGCCTGCCGCACCCCCTTGCTGGCAGGCACAGTGCACTACCCCAGCGTGCCGCTGGCGTTTGTCTCCCCAGGGGAGTGCCTGCCCTGCTGCTGCCAGCCGGTCGGGGCCATCCGGCTGGATATCCAGAAGGGCTGACGCCGCCACAGACTGGCAACTCGCGCAAAACAAAAAGCCGCCGGAGCAATCCGGCGGCTTTTTGTTGCGTCATCTGCAGAGGGCGCCCTGTGCAGGCGCCCGAGCCATCAAAGGGTCACAGCCAGGGGGCGGCGGTCGGCCCGTGATGCAGGCCCAGCTTCCAGACCCGGCCGAAGTGCTTGTAGTGACCGGCGGCCACCCCTGCCTTCTCCCCCATGCCGTGATAGAGATCGAGGTGACCCTTCTTCACGGCGCCGCCCACGTCCAGCGCGATCAGCAGGCGCAGCTGGTGTTTGCCGGTCCAGTTGCCCGCCTTGTCGAGCAAGGGCACTTCCGCGAGGATCGGGGTCCCCATGGGCAGCAGGGTCTTGTCGGCGGCCACTGCCGCCATGGGTAGCAGCGGAATGCCGGCGGCGCCCACCACATCGTTGGTGGGGCGACGCTCGAAGAAGACGTAGGAGGGGTTCTGCTCCACCAGCTCCTTGACGTTCGCCTCCGGCTGGCGGCTCGCCCACTCCTTGATGGCCTTCATGGACATCTGCTCCTTGGGCACCTCGCCCCGGTCGATCAGCACCCGGCCTATGCTCACGTAGCCGTGGCCGTTCTTGCCGCCGTAGCCCAGGTATTGCAGCCTGTCGTCATCCCCGTAGTGGACGAAGCCGGAGCCCTGCACGTCCATCAGGAAGTTGTCGATGAGGGACTTGCTGTAGCCAAGCTCCAGCCCACGGTTGGCCAGGGCCCCCTGATGGATCTCGGCACGGCTCGGGCAACGACCGCCACATCTGGGCATGGCATAGATGGGGTACTTGTACTTGGCATCCGGGCGGTGACGCACCTCCAGCACCGGCGAGTAGTAGCCGGTGAAGAGCACGTTGCCCATGCGATCGGCGCCGCCGAGCTGGGCCAGGCTGATGCCGTAACGGGTGATCTGAGCGGGATCGCCGCCATTGGCCACCCAGCGGGAGAGCTGGCGATAGAGCTCGCCGTAGCGACGGGTCATCTTGCCGGAGCGCTCCAGCACCAGCCTGCTCTGGGGGCCGAACTTGCTGTAGTCGGCGCGCTGATGGCTGTTGACCCGCTCCACCCGCACCAGATCCCCGGGCAGGGCACCATCCAGATACTGCTTGCCCAGATTCTCCGGCACCTCGCAGTTCAGAAAACATCCGGATCCCGCCTTCTTCTGGGGCACCTTGGCGGGTTCAGGGTTGCCCGCACAACCGGCCAGCCCCACCACGGCGGCGGCCAGCCAGTACGCATGTTTATTCATATGTCCTCATATAACACCGAGCATCATGTTCGGCGGGGAAGATGCCAAATTTGCCGGGGGAAAGCAAACGCCATCCGCCCCCGGACGCCCTATTTCTCCAAAGGGGCTCTTCTGGGTTATAACAAGGTGACAAGATGTGAGAGGTCGTGGATGGAACAGCTCGAAATCTTCCCCCTGACAAGCCCCTGTGTCGGGGTCTGTGAAGTGAACAACAAGGGATATTGCAAGGGGTGCCTGCGCAGCCGGGAGGAGCGCTTCAACTGGCTCGTCATGACCCCGACCCAGCAGCAGGAGGTGATGCGCCTGTGCCGCAATCGCAAGGCGCGGGTCGAGGCCGCCCGTCGCAAGGCCAGAGAGGGTGAGCCCGTCGAGCCGCCATCGCAACCTGGCTGGGATTTCTGACCCCTTCCCTCTTTCTGCCCACCAAAACAGAGGCGGCCCGCAGGCCGCCTTGTCATTCATCGGATGGATGCCAGTCAGGCCGTTGCCAGCCTGGCCTGCTCCTCGCCGCGCTTGAGCATGGCGTAGGAGACGCCGGTCAGGAGCGACCCCGCTGCAATCGCCAAGATATACATCATCACGTGGCTGATGGCGTTCGGGATGAAGAGCACGAACAGACCGCCGTGGGGCGCCACCAGTTCGCAGCCGAACAGCATGGAGAGCGCACCGGTAAGAGCGCCGCCCACCATGCAGGCCGGGATGACCCGCATCGGATCCTTGGCCGCGAAGGGAATAGCCCCCTCGGAGATGAAGCACAAACCCAGCACGAAGGAGGCCTTGCCCGCTTCCTGCTCCGCCTTGATGAACTTCTTGCTGGCCAGGAAGGTCGCTATCCCCATCCCCAGGGCCGGCACCATGCCGGCGGCCATCACCGCAGCCATGGGGGCATAGGTCTTGGAGGCGAGCAGGCCGACCCCGAAGGCGTAGGCCGCCTTGTTGACCGGGCCACCCATGTCGAAGCACATCATGGCGCCGATGATGACACCCAGCAGCACGGCGTTGGCGGAGCCCATGTTGTTGAGGAACTCTGTCATGGCATTCATGATGCCGGCCACCGGGCCGCCCACCACGTAGATCATGACGAGACCGGTAAACAGGCTGGCCACCAACGGAATGATGAGGATGGGCTTGAGCGCTTCCAGGGTCACCGGCAGGCGCACCTTGTCGCTCAGGTACTTGGCGCTGTAACCGGCGAGGAAACCAGCGACTATGCCACCGAGGAAACCGGCGCCGAGCGAGCTGGCCAGCATACCGCCAATCATGCCAGGGGCGAGACCCGGACGATCGGCGATGGAGTAGGCGATGTAACCGGCCAGTACCGGGATCATCAGGGCGAAGGCGGAGCCGCCGCCGATCTTCATCAGGGCCGCCGCGAGCGTCCCCTCTTCCTTGAACGCCTCGATGCCGAAGATGAAGGAGAGCGCGATGATAAGACCACCGGCCACCACCATGGGCAGCATGAAGGAGACACCGGTCAGCAGGTGCTTGTAGGGGCCAGCCTTCTCCTCTTTCTTGGCCGCGGCAGCGCCGCTGTGACGATAGGTCTTCGCCTCTGTCCACGCCTTGTCGAGCTCGGCGCGGGTCTTCTTCAGGGCAGCGCCCGTGCTGGTGCGATAGACGGGCTTGCCGTCGAAGCGGGCCATGTCCACCTCGATGTCGGTGGCGAGGAACACCAGATCGGCGGCGGCAATCTCATCGGCGGTCAGGGCGTTCTGGGCACCAACCGAGCCCTGGGTTTCGACGCGGATCTGATGACCCAGCTGCTTGGCCATGGTCTCCAGCGCTTCCGCCGACATGAAGGTGTGGGCCACCCCGGTCGGACAGGCGGTGACCGCAACGATGCGCTTGGCACCGCTGGCCGCCTTGGCGGCGGCATTGGCAACGGCGGGCGCGGCCTGGTGGCGATAGAGGCTGGCACCGCTCGCGGCGGCCTCCAGCAGGGCGGCAGGATCCTGCAGCGCCAGATCCATGCTGCCCTGATAGAGGCGCTTGCTGTCATAGGCCGCGAGATCCACAGGGGCGCTTGCCACCACCAGCACCAGTTCGGCGGCGGCAATCTGCTCTTTCGAGGGAACCTGACGGGGTTGTACGCTGGAGCCGACGTCGAGGATAAGCTCCCAGCCCGCCAGTTTGGCCTGCTGTTCTATCCGTTTTGCAGCGAGAAAGCTGGTGGCAATGCCCGCCGGGCAAGCCGTAACCAGAATTGCTTTCATTGGGCATCTCCTGAGTGTGTCATCGAAAGGGGATTGGATTGAGCCGGTGCCAGCGCATCCAGACGCTGTACGCGCACCTGCTCGAGTAAGGGGTTGAGCACCTTGATATCGTCAAAGCCGACCGCCACCTGGCTCACCGCCAGGGCAGAGACGGCGGTGGCCAGACGCAGGGTCTGCTCCGGCGCCCAGCCAAGGCTGAGGCCATGGGCCAGCCCCGCCACCAGAGAGTCGCCGGCACCGACGGTGCTGACCACCTTCATGCGCGGCGGAATGGCCTGCCAGACGGCATCGGGCGCAAACCAGATGAGGCCGTCGGCGCCATTGGAGATCACCACATGGGGGATCCCGCTGGCCTGCAGGGCACGGGCACACTCGGCCTGATCGGCGAGGGTCTTGATGGGGCGACCTGCCCACTGCTCAAGTTCTTCCAGGTTCGGCTTGACCAGGGTCGGCGCCGCCTTGATGCCCTCGCTCAGGGCCGCACCGCTGCAATCGAAGATCACCTGCTTGCCCTTGGCCTTGAGCAGGCGAATAAGCCGGGCGCAGTAATCGGGGGCAACTCCCTTGGGCAGGCTGCCCGCCAGCACGAACCAGTCGGCGTGCGGCGCCAGCCGCTCTATTTCGGCCTCCAGCGCGGCCACTTCCCCCTGATGCACGTCAAGCCCAGGCAGATTGAGATCCGTGACCCGGCCCGATTGCTCGGAGATCTTCACGTTGATGCGGGTGCTGCCCGCCACGCGCACGAAATGGTCTTCCAGAGCGCGCGTCTCGAACAGGGAGACGAAGCTCTGCTGGTTGTCCTCGCCGAGCCAGCCGGTCAGGCCCACGTCGCGGCCGAGATCTTTCAAGACCATGGCGACGTTGATCCCCTTGCCCGCGGCGCGCAAGTTGGCTTCGCTCACCAGGTTCACCTCGCCGAGGCTCATGGCGTCCAGGCGGGCGGTGAGATCCAGCGCGGGATTGAGGGTGATGGTCATTAGTGTCATGAGAGCGCCCCCTCGCCCAGACCGGCGGCAATGGCCTCACCTATCCCCTTGAGGGCCGCCTCGGCATCCGCCCCTTCGGCGCGAAACGCCAGACGGTGACCACACTTGACGCCCAGACCGATGACCTTCATCAGGCTCTTGGCGGAGACGGCTTCACCGCTGCCATCCAGGTTCGCCACGCGAATGTCGGATGCATACTCCTTGGCTACCTTGACCAGCATGGCGCCCGGACGGGCGTGCAGGCCATGGGGGTTGATGATGGTGAAGGTGTCGGAAAGCCCGCTCGCCGGACCTGCCTGCAACATGGCCAGACCGTCGCTCCCTGCGAGCGTCCCGAGCTGACCGGCGGCAGCCAACTTGGCCAGGTTGTCGAGCTGCGGCAGATGGCTGCTATCTGCGGCGCACAGCAGCAAGAGGACGCTGACCGGTTGATCCCCTGCGTTCAGTGCAGTGCTAGGCGTTGCCAGTACCCAGCCGGTCTGGGCCGCTTGCGCACGGGCCAGCCAGACCCCATCCCCCAGATAGGCGGGCTCGCTTGCCAGCAGGGAGGTCACCATGGCGGCCTCCCCCCAACCGGCAGATTTGGCGCGGGCGGCGGCCCCCAGCAACAGCTGGTCGCGATCGTCGGCCGGGAAGTCGGCCAGGGTCAGGAATTGCACCTCTTTGGCCGCGCTCGCACCGGTGAGGATGTTGATGATGGTCTCTTCATCGGTGGCCTCTCTCAATTGCGCGGCGGCCTGCTCGTCACCCAGCACATGGGTGAGCTGGCGCAATATGCCCAGATGCTCGTCCGACTTGGCGGCGATGCCGATGGCGACGTAGGCAGTCTGCCCCTCATCCCACTCGATACCCTGGGGGAACTGGGCCACCATGACGCCGGTGCTTTTCACCAGATGACGGGTATCCGTGGTGCCGTGGGGAATGGCGATGCCGCTGCCAAGGTAGGTGGCGTGCTGGGCTTCCCGCGCCAGCATGCCGTCCACATAACCGGCCTCCACCAGACCCGCGTCGGTCAGTTTGCCTGCCAGCAGGGCGATGGCGTCCGCCTTGGTCGCCACCGATTGTCCCAGCAGGATTTGCTGTCGCGCCAACTTCAACATAGAGATTCTCCATCAGGTCCGGCTTCGCCTCGCGGCACACCGGCTCAACTCAACTTGGATTTCGGGTAATTTGCCTGCTGACAATAGACGGGAATCTCCCCCCGGGTAGGCCGTCTCGGCATTTCCTGGTCGAACATTCATCGTTTACTGACAAGCTGAATCGTTTCACTTACACTCAGACTGAATCGTTTCAGCCAATTGTTCAAGATCCCACTGAGAGTGCTTTTCAATGATATGATCCCGCGCACACTTTTCGGTGCCCCCACCTGAAACCGTCGCGGGCCTTGCAACTCAAACAGAGCCAATATGATGAAACTGGATGAAATCGCCGCCCTGGCCGGTGTCTCGCGTACCACCGCCAGCTATGTGATCAACGGCAAGGCGGATCAATATCGCATCAGCCAGGCCACCCGTGACAAGGTGATGGCCGTGGTCCATGCCCACAACTATCAGCCGGACAGCCGTGCCGCCTCCCTGCGCGGCGGCCAGACCAGGACCCTGGGCTTCATCCTGCCGGACCTTGAGAACGCCAGCTACGCCAAGCTCGCCAAGCGCCTCGAGCAAGGCGCGCGGGCCCAGGGCTATCAGCTGCTGATCGTCTGCTCGGAAGACGAGCCACAGACCGAGAAGGAGCTGGCCCGGATGCTGGTCAGCCGCCATGTGGATGCACTGCTGGTGGCGAGCTGCCTGCCGCCGGCGGACCCTTTCTATCGGGAGCAGCAGGCCCGTGGCGTGCAGATCCTGGCCATAGACCGGGCCCTGGCCGCCGACCACTTCATCACGGTGGCCAGCGAAAACCAGAAGGCGAGCTGCGATCTCACCGCCTCCCTGCTCACCCCCGCCCTTCGCCATGTGGCCCTGATCACCGCCCTGCCAGGCCTCACGATAAGCCAGGAGCGCCGCGCCGGTTTCGAGCAGGCGCTGAGCAGCCACGCCAGCACCGCCCTGCTGACACCCCATGTCTGCGAGGGGGCCCACTTCTCCCGCGCCGAGGGTTATCGCCTGATCAAGGCGCTGCACCAGCGGCTCGGCCAGTTTCCCGAGGCGCTGGTCGCCACCTCCTACATATTGATGGAGGGGGTGCTCGACTATCTGCTGGAGCTGGAGGCCGACATGAGCCGGATTGCCATGGCCACCTTCGGGGACGATCGGCTGCTGGACTTTCTCCCCTTTGGCATCAACTCCCTGCCCCAGCAGCACGACGCTCTGGCCGCCCAGGCCCTTGCCCTCGCCTTCGAGGCCATCAACGGCCACTACCGCGCTGGCCTGCACTGTGTGAGCCGCACCCTCAAGCGTCGCCGCTGACGCCCCTCACGTGCCGGCGCTCTCCTGCCACGCCGGCGCGCTTTTTCACCAGTCAACACCGCCTGCTGTCATCTTTTATTTCCACCTATTGCCACCTTGCAGTACAAAATCCGCCTTTACAGGCTTGTTTCCACTTTTTTGATCCGTTAACGTGGCAACCATCTTTTACAACCCACGGATTTTTCGTAACGATGCGTCCACTCCGATATTGCTAGCCTCCGGTCCCGCCCCCGGAGGCACCTGGCCGACACCGCCACTGGCTCGCTTTTTTTACTACGCAGTTTCTCTATCTGGATGGACACCATGAATACCAAAACCCTGGGTTGCACCCTGCTCATCGCCGGCACCACCATAGGCGCCGGCATGCTGGCCCTGCCGCTGGCCTCCTCCTCCCTGGGCGGCCCCGCCACCCTGGCGCTGATGGTCGGGCTCTGGGCCCTGATGGCCTTCACCGCCATGCTGCAGGTGGAGGCCAGCCTCAATACCGGCAAGTGGTACCTGCACCAGCTGGCGGATCACCTGCTCGGCCCCTGGGGCAAGCGCATCGCCTCCTTCTGCATCCTGATGCTGTTCTACTCCCTGGCCTCCGCCTACATCAGCGGCGGCAGCAGCCTGCTGGCCCAGGCGCTGGCCGATGCGGGCACCACCGTCAGCCAGGAGCAGGCGGCCTGGGCCTTCACCCTGCTGTTCGGCGGCATGGTGTGCGTGGGCACCAAACAGGTGGATTACCTCAACCGCCTGATGTTCACCGTGAAACTGGTGATCATGGTAGGGGTGCTGGCGCTGCTGCTGCCCCGCGCCGAGGGGCAGCATCTGCTCTCCATGCCGCTCGGCCAGGGCTTGCTGCTGGCGGGCCTGCCGGTCATCTTCACCTCCTTCGGTTTCCACGGCTCCATCCCGAGCGTCATGCTCTACCTCGGCGACTGCCCCAAGCAGCTGCGCCGGGTCTTCGTGTGGGGCTCTGCCCTGCCGCTCATCCTCTACGTGCTGTGGCAGGTGGCGATCCTGGGCCTGCTCGGCCAGCAGAGCCTGATCCAGACCGGCGGGGCGCTGGACAGCCTGCTCGCCAGCGTTGGCAACCTGGTGAACTGGCCTGCCTTCAATCAGGCGATGCACCTGTTCGCCGATCTGGCGCTCGCCACCTCCTTCCTCGGGGTGACGCTCGGGCTGTTTGACTTCATGGCCAAGGTGACCCGCCGCAAGGACAACTGGCAGGGCCGCAGCCAGACCGGCATGATCACCTTCGTGCCCCCCCTGCTGTTTGCCCTCTACTTCCCGCAAGGTTTCATCATGGCGCTGGGCTACGCCGCCATCGCCCTGGCGGTGCTGGCGGTGCTGCTGCCGGTGGCCCTGGTGTGGCAGAGCCGCAAGCAGGCCGAGGCGCACCATTACCGTGTCCCGGGCGGCGTGATTGCGCTCGGTCTCGCCGGCGCCATGGGGGTGCTGATCGTCGGCGTCCAGGTGAGCGTCAGCCTCGGCATGCTGCCCGCGCTCTGATCCTTACCGGCATTGGATGCCCCACATTGAAAAGCCCCGCCAGCATAAGTTGGCGGGGCTTTTTATTCTTCGGGTCCAGGCGCCGTCGGCAGCTGGTTGCGCCCTGGTTCGCCTATTCGCCACATACTGCTGCTACCCTCAGAGGCAAGCCATTGAGGCGCCAAGCAATATCCAGGCAGACACATCCACTCGAGAGCCAGATACCATGACCATATTGCCCATCTACGCGGCCCTGCTCGCCCTGCTCTTCGTCTTGCTGAGCATACGCACCATTCGCACCCGCCAGAGCCGCGGGGTGGCACTGGGGCACGGGGATGACCCCGCCATGCTGCGGGCCATGCGGGTGCACGCCAACTTTGCCGAGTATGTTCCCCTGGCCCTGCTGCTCATCTATTTTGTCGAAACCTCCAGCCAGACCCCCTGGCTTGTCCATCTGCTAGGGGCCAGCTTGCTGTGCGGCCGCCTCTGCCATGCCTTTGGCATGAGCCGCACGCCGGAGAACTTCCGCTACAGGGTAACGGGAATGGGGCTGACCTTCGGCGTGATCCTGATAAGCGCGGCCCATATCCTGCTCGCGGCGCTTATCCCCTGACCATTTCACTGCCAGCCAGAAAGAAAAAGCCCCGCCAGATTGGCGGGGCTTTTGTCAACCGAACAGCCTGGGAGCCTGGCTCCCGAGCCGCTTACTGGTTGTGGCTGGCGCGGCGCGGACGACGAGCCTGGGCCGGTTTGGCGGCACCATCGGCGGGACGCTGGCCACCTTGCGGCTTGGGCTTGCCACCGTTGCCGGTGCGGGCACCGCCTGCGTTGCCACCATTGGCGGAGCGACCCGCACCCTGACGCTGGCCCTGACCCTGCGGGCGCGGCGCACGGCGCTGCTCGCTCGGATCGCGGGGCTCTTTGCGCAGGGGCGCGCCGATACCACGGCTTATGTTATCGAGCGTCTCGCGGGAGGCTTCAAAACCGGCCACCTGTTCGCAGGGGATGTTCTGCTTGGTCAGACGCTCGATCGCCTTGATGAGCTTGCCTTCATCGGCAGCCACCAGGGAGATGGCATGACCAGCGGCGCCGGCACGGCCGGTACGGCCGATGCGGTGCACGTAGTCTTCCGCCACGTTGGGCAGCTCGAAGTTGACCACCTGCGGCAGCTTGTCGATGTCCAGACCACGGGCGGCGATGTCGGTCGCCACCAGCACCTTGACACTGCCTTCCTTGAAACCGGCAAGGGCACGGGTACGGGCACCCTGGCTCTTGTTGCCGTGGATGGCGGCGGCGCTGACGCCGTTCTTGTCGAGGGTCTCGGCAACGCGGTTGGCCATGTGCTTGGTACGGGTGAACACCAGTACCTGCTGCCAGTCGTTGCTGGTGACCAGGTGGCTCAAGAGCGCGATCTTGTTGGCCTTGTCGCAGGGGTGCACCAGCTGCTCGATGCGCTCGGCGGTGCTGTTGCGCGGGGCCACTTCGATCACCGCCGGGTTGTCCAGCAGGCCGGTGGCCAGCTCGCGGATCTCTTCGGCGAAGGTGGCGGAGAAGAGCAGGTTCTGGCGCTTCTTCGGCAACAGGGCCAGGATGCGGCGGATGTCACGGATGAAGCCCATGTCGAGCATGCGATCCGCTTCGTCCAGCACCAGGATCTCCACTTCGTCGAACTTGACGGCGTTCTGGTTGTAGAGATCCATCAGGCGGCCCGGGCAGGCCACCAGCACGTCCAGACCACGGCGGGTTGCCATCATCTGCGGGTTGATGCTGACGCCGCCGAACACCACGTGGCTGCGGATCGGCAGGTGCTTGCCGTAGTTGCGCACGCTCTCGCCCACCTGGGCGGCCAGCTCGCGGGTCGGGGTCAGCACCAGGGCACGAATGCGGTTCGGGGATACCTTGCGCTTGCTCTCGGTGAGGCGCTGCAGCATCGGCAGGGTAAAGCCTGCGGTCTTGCCGGTCCCGGTCTGGGCGGCGGCCATCAGGTCACGGCCAGCCAGGACGGCCGGGATCGCTTGTTGCTGGATGGGAGACGGGGTGTCGTAGCCTTGTTCGGCAACGGCACGCAACAAGGGTTCGGCCAGACCGAGGGAAGTAAAACTCATAGTTACCTGCTAGGGATAGGGGCGCCGGGGATCTGTGGTGGGGCTCCTCTGCTGAGCCGATGCCATCTCACAGGATCTGGGCCTATAGAGAAAACAACGATTTCCCCGGGGAGCAGAGCAAAGGGGAAAGAATAGAGGCGCAGTCTAACGGAGTTGGCGCACTTACACGAGGAAAATGTGATGCGCCTCCCAGCACGGCTGGAAATACCGGCGTTGGCGGGGCAGAATGGCGATGATGATGCTCGCCAGGGTCCGTACCTGCCCCTCCTGGGGCGCGAATTCATACCCTCACGACACGGAACAGGGAGGTTCTGCTTGATCAGGAGACATATTCAGGTCGCCATGCGCTCTGCCTTGAGCCTGGGCCTGCTGCTCACACTGAGCCTGCCTCTGGGCGCCAGGGAGACACTGTCGGTGGCCTGGAGCCACTGGCCCCCCTTCAGCCAGATTGATGCCGATGGCGAACTCGGCGGGCTGGACGTGACCCTGACCCGCCAGATCCTCCGCGGCGCCGATCTTGAGCCCGCGTTTCGCAATCTCCCCTGGGCCCGGGCCCTGCACCTCATGGCGCGCCAGCAGCTGGATGTCGCCATGGGGGCTCTGAAGACCCCGGAGCGGGCACGTTTCGCCCGCTTCTCGGCCCCCTACAGACGCGCCAGCTTCGTGCTGCTCAGCCACAAGGCGGCCCCCGGGAGCCCAGATCGCTGGCAGGGGATAACGCACCTTGCGGATCTGTGCCAGCAGACGGGGCTGCGCCTTGGCAAGCTGAGGGGCACCCGCCCCCTGCCCCTGAGCGACGCCTGCCCCTCCCTTCGGCAGGCGAGCGAATACAACTCGGACGACAGGCTGATCGCCCTCCTGCTGGCGCGGCGCCTCGATGGGGTCATCATGGAGTGGCAATACGCCCGGCATCGGCTGGCTCAGCTGGGGGCCGAGGAGTTCACCCTGTGCCAGGTGCTGCTGCACCAGCAGCCGGTCAGCCTGATGTTCGCCAGCCAGGCGGTGAGCGACGCAGAGCTCGCCCGCATCGATGCCGCCATCGCCGCCCTCCCCCCGCCAGATGCAACCTTTGCCCCGCCGGTGTGCCGCCTCGATGGCAGCCAGCCCCGGGAGAAAGGCGCTCAGGGCTGAGACCCCCGCACAAACGAGAAAGGCGACCCTGGGGTCGCCTTTTTTGCAGAGCATGATGATCAGCCGACCGCGCGGCTTGCAGATCAGCGCAGCTGCGGGGTCTGGGTATGCACGCCCTGGTTCTGGGCGCGGTGGCGCAGCAGGTGATCCATCAGCACCAGGGCCAGCATGGCCTCGGCGATGGGCACGGCACGGATGCCGACACAAGGATCGTGACGACCCTTGGTGATCATCTCGGTGGCCTCGCCGCTGGTGTTGATGGTCTTGCCCGGCACAGTGATGCTGGAGGTGGGCTTGAGCGCCATGCTCACCACTATGTCCTGGCCGGAGGAAATGCCTCCCAGGATGCCGCCCGCATGGTTGCTGGCAAAGCCAGCCGGGGTCATCTCGTCGCGATGCTCCGAGCCTTTTTGCTCCACCACGGCGAAACCGTCACCAATCTCGACCCCCTTCACCGCATTGATGCCCATCATGGCGTGGGCGATGTCGGCGTCGAGGCGGTCGAACACCGGCTCCCCCAGGCCCACCGGCACGTTGCGCGCAATGACAGCCACCTTGGCGCCTATGCTGTTGCCCTCTTTCTTGAGGGCCCGCATGTACTCGTCGAGGGCCTCCAGCTTGCCCGCATCGGGGAAGAAGAAGGGGTTCTGCTCGATCTGGCTCTGGTCGAACGCCTCGGCCTTGATGGGGCCTAGCTGGGAGAGAAAACCCACTATCTCGATGCCGTGCATCTGCTTCAGGTATTTCTTGGCGATGGCCCCCGCCGCCACCCGCATGGCGGTCTCGCGGGCCGAGGAGCGGCCGCCGCCGCGGTAGTCACGCTGACCGTACTTCTGGTGATAGGTGTAGTCGGCGTGGCCCGGGCGGAACAGGTCCTTGATCTCGGAGTAGTCCTTGGAGCGCTGATCGGTATTCTCGATGAGCAGCCCGATGGAGGTGCCCGTGGTGCGCCCCTCAAACACCCCGGCCAGGATCTTCACTTCGTCCGCCTCGCGGCGCTGGGTGGTGTAGCGGGAGGTGCCGGGCTTGCGCCTGTCCAGATCGATTTGCAGATCCGCTTCGCTTATCTCAAGCCCCGGGGGGCAGCCGTCGACCACGGCGCCGAGCGCCAGGCCGTGGCTCTCGCCAAAGGTGGTGACCCGAAAGAGTTGGCCAAAACTGTTCCCTGCCATGGGTGCTCCTTGCTGCTTAGCTCTTGTAAATCGCGAAATGGGCCTGGTACTGCTCGAGCTCTGCCTTGGTCATCACGAAGACGCCGTGACCACCGTTCTCGAACTCGACCCAGGTGAAGGGCACGTCGGGGAACTGGGCTTCCAGGTGGATCATGCTGTTGCCCACCTCGACCACCAGCACGCCGTCATCCTTGAGGAAGTCCGCGGCATTGGCCAGGATGCGCTTGGTGAGCTTGAGGCCGTCGGAGCCCGACGCCAGGGCCAGCTCCGGCTCGTGACGAAACTCTTCCGGCAGATCCGACATGTCCTCGGAGTCCACATAGGGCGGGTTGGAGACGATGAGATCGTACTTGTCGCCGGCGGGCAAGTCGCGCATCAGATCGGAGCGGATCGGGATGACCTGCTGCTCCAGACCGTGATCGTTGATGTTCCGCTCGGCCACATTGAGGGCATCGACGCTGATGTCGATGGCATCCACTTCCGCATGGGGGAACTCGTGGGCCATGATGATGGCGATGCAACCGGAACCGGTGCACAAGTCCATGATCCGGGTCGGCTCTTCCTTCAGGAAGGGAGCGAAACGGTTCGCCACCATCTCGGCGATGGGGGAGCGCGGAATGAGCACCCGCTCGTCCACGTAGAACTCCCAACCCGCGTACCAAGCCTTGTTGGTCAGGTAGGCGGCAGGCACCCGCTCCTGCACCCGGCGGATGATGAGCTCGGCAATGCGGTGGCGCTCGCTGGTGGTCAGGCGGGAGTGGCGCATGCCGGGATCCACGTCCGGCGGCAGATGTAACGCGGGCAGCACCAGTTGCACGGCCTCATCCCAGGCGTTGTCCGTACCATGTCCGTAGAAGATCCCGGCGTCGTTGAAACGACTCATGGCCCAGCGCAACATGTCCTGGATGGTGTGCATTTCGGCAACCACCTCGTCGATAAATATCTTGTCCAAATCCACCTCCAAGTCGAGTAATATCCGGCCCGAGAATTCTATACAGCGAGCAAGACGAGTACCTGATGAAAAAAACGCCCTCACCCACAGACGAGGAAAGCCTGCTGTTTCGTGATGCTGTCAAAGGTACCCGGAAAATTAAGCAAGATACCATAAGGGCCTCCTCAAGCCCGGTCAAGCAGAAACGCGAACTGCGTGAAAGCCGCGAAAAGCTTGGGGTTGACCACTTTTTCAGCGACGAGTACCAGCCTCATCTGGACGAAGAGGGCCCGACCCGTTTTGTGCGTGAAGACGTGTCAAAATTCGAGCTGAAAAAGCTCAAGCGCGGCCTCTATCCGCCGGAGATTTATCTGGATCTTCATGGCATGAGTCAGCTCCAGGCCAAGCAGGAGCTGGCCGCCCTGCTCACCCTGTGCCAAAAAGAGAACATTCACGTCGCCTCCGTGATGCACGGCATCGGCAAGCATGTGCTCAAGCAGCGCATTCCAAGCTGGCTGGCCCAGCATCCCAATGTGCGCGCCTTCCATCAGGCCCCGCGGGAATGGGGGGGCGAGAGCGCCATCCTGGTGCTGCTGGATATCGAGGAGTAACCCGGCGCCGGGCAGGAGACGGTTGAACGAAAAGCGCGCCTCAGGGCGCGCTTTCCATATAGCGTTTGAAGTTGTCGAGTATGCTCTGCCAGCCGGCACGCTGCTGCTCGCCGCTGTGTTCGGATTCGGCGTCGAACTCCTCGTGCACCCAGGTGCCTCCCTGATCCTCCACGAACCTCACCCTGACGGCCCGGCCGTCGTCCATGACGTAACCCAGGGAGGTTGGCGGCACCACCTCGGTGAAGGTGCCCTCGAAATCGAACCCCATGCTGCCATCCCGGGCGGCCATACGGTGACAGAAAAGCCCGCCGACCCGCAGATCCACCCTGCTGCCGGGGCAGTGCCACTCGGGGGAGGCTGCATTCCATGCCATGATGCTGGCGGGGGTGTTCCACCCCTCCCATACCAGAGCGACTGGCCGCTCGACCCGGACGCTGACGCTTATCTTCATCGATCTTCTCCTCTTGTCTCGATTCCCGACGCCCATGTGAAGCATGGGTGTCGCCCCTTGACGGTTGTGTCCCGTGAAACCCGGCCACAGATGGTCGCCTCCCCTCGTCTGCGCAGGGCAAGGCGCGGGTTAATCCTGCCCGGCCGGACGGTGAAACCGGATCGGTGACTGAGCCCGGGGAATATTGATCACCAGTCTGCCACCGTTATGCAGTTGCCACTCGAAGAAGTCGGCAAACCCCTTGGTGGTGACGGCCCGGATCACCTTGGCCACCACCCCGTGTGCCACCAGCAAGACCCGCTCGCCCTGCGCCTGATCGGCGAGTGCGATCAACCCTGACGACACCCGTGCTATCACCGCATCCAGCGACTCACCGTTGGGCGGCCCCTCGGCCCAGCGCCGGGTGATGTTGCGCATCCATAGCTCGGGGTAACGGCTCCTCGCTTCTGCCTGGGTCAACCCCTCGAACACCCCCACATGACGCTCACAAAAGGCGGGGACTATCCGGGCAGGCAACGCCAGTGCCCCGGAGATCAAGTCCGCACTCTGCCTCGCCCGCAACAGGGGAGAAGTCAACAAGCGCTGAAACGGCGCCCCCTTGGAAAACGCCTGCGCCAGCGCGTCGACCTGCGCCCACCCCGTTTCGTTGAGCCCCATATCCAGCGCCCCCAGATAGCGCCCCTCGGCATTGGCCCGGGTTTCACCATGGCGGATGACCACCAGTTCCATCTTCTATCCTTGCTTCTTCAGCAGTGGTCGAAAACCCTGACACACGAAAGCGACCAGGGCCGATACGGGCGGTTCAACCCTGCGCCAGATGGTGGGCCACCAGGGCATTGGCATGGCCGTGGCCCATGCCGTGCTCGGCCTTGAGCCAGGCCACCAACGCCATGTGTTTGCGCTCCTCCCGCCCCGCCAGCAGGGCCAGCCAGTGGGCAATCGGCTGACCATAGGTTTTCTCGATGGCGGGGAAATAGGAGGCAGGCCCCCTCACCTTCTGTTGTTCATCCATGATTGGCTCTCCAGAGTTGCGGCGACAGGTTCAGGGCTTGGGGGCGAACTGCTCGAACACCTGCTGCCCGGTCAGGGTCGGGGTGTCGTTCTTGAGCGCATAAAAATCAGGCTTCTCGTCGATGAAGATCTGCCCGGTGAGCTCGAACCCCTGCTCCTGAAACAGGCCGGCACAGAGGATGTACTCGTCCGTCGGCAACAGATGGTAGAAAAGGTGGGTGCCGCAGGTGGGGCAGAAGCCGCGCTCCGCCCACTCGGACGAGCGGTAGGCCACAGGGGTGAGCCCCTTGAAACTGACCCCCTTGCCACCATGCACCGCGAACATGGGACCCCCGGACCAGCGCCGGCACATGGTGCAGTGACACAGGTTGACCTCCTTGTGATCGCCGCTCGAGACGGTGATACCGCCGCACAGACAGGTTCCTTGCATATCCAGCTCCTCTCTTCAAGGTGCGAGCCGGCAGTATGCCGGCCGCATTTAGCATCATATGAGTAGCCGCTCCCCCCGGGTTTCGCCACTGCCGAGGGGACATCTCCCCCCACCTGGCAGGCGGACCCATCGAGGGATGCCCTCATCGGCATCAGGTTCAGCTCTGCTCCTGCAGGGCGATGCGATTGCCTTCGGGATCCCTGAGCTCGGCCACCCGGATCCACTCGCTCACCCGGGTCACGGGATAGAGACACTCCCCTCCCGCTGTCAGCGCCCGGGCCATGGCCAGCTCTATGTCCGCGACCTTCAGATAGACCCGGGTGCCGTCCAGGCTCGGCACATAGCTCTCTCCCTTTGCCAGGGCGCCGGAACAGCCGGGCGCCTGCTCATCGAGGGGAAACAGCGCCATCTCGTTGCCATCTATGTGCGCCCGCTCGAGGGCTATCTCGAAGAGCGCCTCATAGAAGCGGATGGCCCTCTCCAGATCCTGTACCGGGATTTCAAAGTGGATGGCGACATTCATGTGTCACTCCTCTGTGCGGGATAAGCACCCGAACACTCTCGACTTGTTCCATGTGCCAGCGGGCCCGTCATAGGCCCCTTGCGCCGGCCCCCCATGAAAGAGGGGAAGAGAGGCCCCCCCTTCCCCATCATGACCGATGACGCACCCTCGCCGGGATCAGGTCACCGGCGCCCAGGGGTCTCCCTTGCCCGGCTCGTTGCCCTGGGTCCACCACTTGGCCTGATACACCACGCCCTTATGGCTCACCTTGTTGCCGGCGGTGTAGACCTTGCCTGCCTCCCAGGCGGGCACCCCGCCCACCGGCGGCGTGGTCGGATCGACGGGCGCAGGATCGAGTTTGGCTACCACCCGTACCTTGGGCCAGTTGGCGTGGGAGCCGTAGACGTTGGTCACGCACTTCTCGTAATCCCCCGGCACCAGGGCCGAATAGGCGGTCTGGAATCCCACCAGCTCGCACTCGAACGAGTAGCCACCTGGCCTGTCGGCATAATATTTCCAATTGCCGTCCCAGTTGGTGTAGAGCACGTCGGTGGCGCCGTTCAGGTTGAGGCTGCCATAGGGAGTCTGCTGCCAGCAGGTGTTCTTCTCGTCCGGGAGCAGCGGGATCCCGTAATGGGCGGCCAGCCCTTCCCAGTAACGGATGCGGTTGACCGGCTGCCCCTTGTTCTTGTTCTGCTCGCCACACTCTATGCCACCGTTGATGACGTTGATGGTGGTGCCAAAGCCATAGCCGATGCCGGCCGCGAGCTCGCGCTGGGAGGGGACCCAGGTTCTGTCGATGACGTGCAACATGGCGGGTTTGGGGGCTTGCGGTGTCAGGAAGAACCAGATGGCGGAGGCGAGGTTGAGCCAGGAATCGGCCACCAGGCCGGGGTTGTTCAGCAGCACGGTGGCGTTGCCGTCAAACATCGCCTCGGAGAAGGCGCCGTAGTTGAAGTGATAGGAAAGCTGTTTCGCGCCACGGCCAAAGTAGCCCTGCCCCGTGCTGCAGGGCCACTTCCTGTTCTGCCAGTCATTCTGGCCACAGCCGGTGGTATAGCCGAGTTGCCCCTCGGCCCAGCCCATCTCGCGCACATGCACCAGCGCCTGCTGCCACTCCTCTAGCCCCAGCGGGTTGTCGGAGACATTCTCCCTGGCGATGTGGCCGCCCGTCTCCTGGGCGAAGTGGGCGAAGGCGGTGACGATGGATTTTTTGCAGATGGCGTCCGCATTGCGCCCGTCCGTGTAGTCGCCGCAGAAGGCGGGGAACTTGCCGACCGCCCGCAGGAAGCGCTCATAGGTATATTCAGGGGCCGCCATCTGGGTCAGATAGTCCCAGTCCGACTCGGTAAAGACCCGCTCGACCCGTTTGACGTTGTCCGGGTTGTCGGCTCGCCTCGGCACAATCGCATCCACCAGGATGTTGGGTCGGGTGGCCAGTGCCTTTGACCAGATGCCGTACATGGGGTTGGCCGTCTTGGCCTTCTCAACGGCCGCTATATCGGAGGCGGCAATCACATAGCCACCGCTGTTTTGTGGGTCGGGCTGAATAGTCATGGCCGCATAAGCTGGCGAGGCGCAGAGCCCCGCAACCAGCCAGGCGGTGCGCTTGAGCATGAACATGGGTAACCATCCTTGTCTTGAAAATGTCAGGGCGAGCATAGGCACCCTGACAACTAAATTCACGACAAGAATTAAGAGTTTGGCGATTTTGTGAGCCATTTCACCCTGCACTCAGATGAAACCGCGCAACAGCCTCATTTTGACCTCAAGGTACTCGCTTTTATGCGCCGTGAACGCGCACCGCCCGGATCAGCAGATTGCGAGGGGTCATGGGTTTGTCGCAAAACGCCCCCAGCTCGACCTGGTAGCCCTGCTCTTCGAGGAAGAGGGCCCGATCCAGGGCGAGCCAGATCTCCAGCGGACGGCGAAACAGATGGCGCACCAGCTCCATCCGGGCGACGTCCCCAAAGCGCCGCTCCCCCCTGGCGAGGAGGTCGCCATGGTCTATTCCCTCAGGCAGCACCACTCCCTTGCGCTCGGCGGCCCAGTCACAGAAGGCCTCGAAACTGCCCGCCAGCAGGCTCTTTTGCAGGTTGGGTACCGGCAGGTACTCATCCACCCCGCGCACCTCACGCTGCAGGCAATCGAAGGCGAGACGCCAGATCACCTCCTGCTCGCGCAGGCGGGAGATGCGGGCGCCGCCGGTCACCGTCTCCTGCAGCGGCAGCTTCAGGTCGCTCTTGCCAAGGTGCAGGGCGCTGGCCTTGGCGGCCTGCGACAGGGGGCGGTAATGGCTGGTGCGGATCAGGTGATAGCAACAGGGGGAGAGGGTCACGCCCTGGGCACCGCGCTCGGCCACCTGCTCCAGCAGATGAGTATGCAGCTCACCGCAGGCATGGAGCGCCATAGCGTGATGGTGCGGGGCGATGAGCGCCCCCGACTCGGCGGCGAAGGCGTCGGCCTCCACAAACTGCATGCGGGCACCATCGCGCGCCGCGAGCTGCCGCCCCTCCTCACACAGCGTGCGCTGCAATTCGAGGCTCAGGATCTCTGCCCCCCGGTGCAGGGAGACCAGGCGTCCCAGGTGGCCCTTGCCGGCGCACCACTCCAGATAGGGGCCCTGATGGGCGGGCAGACAGCCGGTGAAGGCTTCTATCTGCGCCTGCTTGCGTCCCGGCATGTACATCGCCATGGTCCTGGCACAGTGAATGGGTTCGGGGACAAAGGTGTCGAGCTCGCTCAGAGCATGGAGCTCGGCCCCTGCCGGGATCCAGGGGGCAAGCAGGGTGCAAAGCGCCCCCATGTCGGCGTCGAGCCGCGCTATCTCGTCAAGGCCGAGGCCATTGAGGCAGGCGGCAAGCTCGGGGGCCTCATCGGCGAAGGCCAGGCTCAGATGATGATAGGGCTGGTATTGCCACCAGCGTCTCTCGTTGGTCAGCAAGCAGTCCAGTTGTCGAAAACGGTGAGCCAGCACGGTGAGCTTGTCCTGCTATCAAAAGGGAGGCTCATTCTAGCGATCTGCCATCAAAAAGCACTCGCCAGCGCGCCTGCCCCCACCCCTTGCTGGTAGCCTGACAAAAAGCAGGGATTTGTGCTATATTCCGCCCCCTCATTAGCGCGACTCGCCCACGCGGGTCGTTTTACCCATATGAACGGAACCAAAACATGACCATCAATGCCATCCTGCAAGCGCGTGCGGACGCCAAGTGTGAGCTGTGTGGAGCAGAACATGCGCTGACTGCCTTCCCGGTGCCACACTCCCCCGCCAGTGACGATGACCACAGCGTGGCGCTGTGCGCCACCTGCCGTGGCCAGCTGGAGCAGCCGGACACCACTGAGGTCAACCACTGGCGCTGCCTGGGTGACAGCATGTGGAGCCAGGTGCCGGCGGTTCAGGTGATGGCATGGCGCCAGCTTAAAAACCTGTCCGCCCGTGGCGAGATCTGGGCCCAGGACATGCTGGACATGATGTACATGGAAGAAGAGACCAAGGCCTGGGCCGAAGCGGGCAGCGCCAGCGACGATGACGACAGCGTGCCCACCGTCGACTCCAACGGCGCCGTGCTGCAGGAGGGGGATTCCGTCACCCTGATCAAGGATCTGGAGGTCAAGGGCGGCGGCTTCACCGCCAAGCGTGGCACCCTGGTCAAGGGCATTCGCCTCACCAGCAACCCGCTGCACATCGAAGGCAAGGTCAACGGCGTGCAGATAGTGCTGGTCGCGGCCTACCTGAAGAAGGCCTGATCCTTTCGCCTGTGTTCGGATGATGCAAGAAGCGCCCCCAGGGGCGCTTTTTTATTGCCGGGCCACCGCCTATGTCGGCACGGCCGAAGTGGCGCCACCGGGAAACTGGACTATCCTGCAAACCAGCCCCGATGAGCGAGCCACCCCTTCGCCGGATCTGTGTCAGGGGAGCATCCGCTCCCGACGCCCTGATGCACTGGCCCGAATGGAATTCATGTGGCACTCTGGGCTCTTCAGATGGAGAGATCCTGAACATCATGATCCCATGATGTTCTCTTGACACAAGGAGCACGACCTATGGCCAAAGCCAGCAAGAAAGATATCAAGAAGAAAATCGCCGCCCGCCAGGAGAAGATTGCCAAGCACGAAGGCAAGATCAAGAAGCTGAAGAAAGCCCTGAAATAAGGGCCGGCAGCCTGGATAAACCGTCCTTCGTGGACGGTTTCTTATTTTTCCGGGCAGCAAAGCCCCCTGAGCCCCCCTTCCCCCCATGGCAACCACTTAAGTTAAGCACCTGAAAAACCGCCACATCCTGGTGGCAGTCGTCACTGGACGCGGCCCCGGGGGCGGAGCATGATGAGCTCTTTACCAAGGAGAGATCATGAACCTGGATACATGGATGTTGTTCCTGCTGGCCTATCTGCTGGCGACCCTGACCCCGGGGCCCAATGTGCTGCTGGTGATAAAGAACGGCCTGCAGCTCGGCTGGCGCCCGGCCCTGCTCACCATAGGCGCGAATCTGTTCTGTCAGGCCATTTTCATCTGTCTGGTCGCCATGGGGGTCGGGGCCCTGCTGCAGACCTTGCCGCCCCTCTTCCTCGCCCTCAAGCTGGCGGGCGGCGGTTACTTGATCTATCTCGGCTACAAGGCGCTGCGGGCAACCGACGCGGGGAGTCAGGAGGCGCAACGAGTTGGCGCCAGCCGCCCGTCCCGGAGCAAGGGCTCCCTGCTGCGGGAAGCCTTCCTGGTGTCGGCCAGCAACCCCAAGACCATCATCTTCCTCTGCGCGCTGCTGCCCCAGTTTCTCGATCACCAGAGCCCGCTGCCCATCCAGTTCTTCACCATGTACCTGACCATCTGCGTCATCGTCACCCTGGTGCACCTCTGCTATGTGGCCCTGGCCAGACGCGCCGGCAGCTACTTCAAGCCAGCGCGCGGCCAGCGTCTGTTTAGCCGCATCACCGGGGGGATCTTTATCTCTCTGGGCGGCGCCATCTTGCTCAGCGGTCGACCCTGAGTGCCCCATAGGCCCCTGATCCGCGGATGATCAGGGGCCTATCTTGCCCTCCAAGGGGCTCTTCCCCTTCACTCCCCAGCCAAGGCAGCGGCCGGACAGGCCGTCACTCTCGCATCACGGCATCACATCAGCCGCGCCCCGCCGGACACCCGCACAGAGCTGCCGGGTTCGGCCGGGATCTCGGCGTACAGCCGCGACGGCATACCCATGTCTTCCCCCTGCACTATGTCGATGGCACCGCCGTGGGGCCAGTGCAGGTCGCGCAAGTAGCCGGCGAAGGCGGCGGTCGCGGCGCCCGTGGCCGGATCCTCATAAACGCCGCCGTAGGCGAAGGCATTGCGGGTGTGGAACAGCCGATCCCCTTGCACATGGACCAGCAGAATGGTCACCAGCCCCTCCCGGCGCATCAGCAGGCGACCCTGCGCCAGCGAATAGTGCATGGCCGAGAGCGCTGCGCGATCCTTGAGCGCCAGCACCAGATGATCGGCGCCGCCGTGGATGAGCGCTGGGGGAATGCGGGGATCCAGGCTGGCCGCGTCATAGCCAAACAGCGCCAGGGCTTCGCGCATCAGATCCGCCTGCGCCGGTTTGCTGCGGGTCGACGGGGATTGCAGCGCCGCCTGCCATTGCCCCTGCTCATCCTGCCAGCCCGAGACCCGGATCTTGGTCTGACTGAGGCACAAGGCATGGTCCCCTGCCCCGAAGCGGCGCGCCAGCGCCACCCCGAGGGCGATGGTGGCATGGCCGCAAAACGGCACCTCCGCCTCGGGAGAGAAGTAGCGCACCCGCCATTGGGGCGCCTCTGCGCCTTGCTCCTCGCTGTGCAGCGGGGCGGCGAAGGCCGTCTCCGAAAATCCGACCTCTGCGGCGATCCGCTGCATCTCCTCCGGCGTCGGCAGTTGGGCCCCGATCCAGACACCGGCGGGATTGCCCCCCCGGGGTCCATCGGAAAAGGCGGCGATCCGCACCAGCTCAGTGACCAGCTCCGTCATGACAACTCCTTGGCTTCTTGCTTCATGAAAAGTGGGGTTCATAGGCTCATCCTGGCGGCCCCTTCCGGGGGCACGCATCAGGGGTTCAGCTTACCCATAAAATTAACGGCCGCACAGGTGCCGCTTGAGCGCCGCGGATCCGGGCACTGGCGACTAGAGTTGGGAAACGTGTCTGTATATGCGCCTGCAGTGGAGTGCCATATGTATTCATACACCCTCATTTTCAGGGAAGAGGTCGACAAGCTGACGGCCCCCGAGCACGAGATCCTGTTGCAAAGCCCGGCCCAGGCCGGGGATTTCGTCATCCTCTCCGACGGCAGCCGCCACCAGGTGATGTTCGTCACCCATCGCGCCCACTACAGCAGCCTCTACCTCGACAAAGGAATAAGAGTGCCCCAAAGCTGAGCTGGCGGGCTCAGGGGTAAGGTGGATGGCACCGATTTGGCTGGCTCCCCTGTGCGAGTCCAGCGCCAGGTGCTAACGTGAAACAGGCCTGCCATCTCGCACCCAGGATATGCGCAAACCCAGGCCGTTGCTCATGGCCGCCGAGGCTGAACTGAATCGGCAAGACTCACATTTTGAGGGATGAATTATGTCCAGGAATGCTGCTCTGATCGTGACCCTGACCCTGCTTGGCATGGCCCCGGCGCACGCCATCAACGCAAAATATGCCCAGCAGCTGGAACGCTCCGGCTGTACCCAGGTGACCGAGGCCCAGGGCTGCGATATTCACAAGACCAAGGCGGAGAATGCCAAGGCGGGATTCGGAGCTGCCGCCCCGGCTGCCGACAGCGGTCTGAACATGAGCTACGCACAGAAACTGGAGCGATCCGGCTGCACCCAGGTGAGCGAGCTCAATGGCTGTGACATCAACAAGACCCAGGCCGAGAACGCGGCCGCCGGATTCGGTGATGCTCCGGCGGCCACCAGCGCCAGCCCCTACGCCGGCAACTGGGTCGCCACCTTCCCCGAGACGGGCGCCACCGTCGCCACCATCCGCATCGATGACAAGGATCAGGTGTGGGTCAACGACAAGAAGGTCAGCGCCAGGAAATCCGACGGGGCCCTGGTGTTCAAGGAGGGCATGGTCATCTACACCATACAGGGGGATCGTCGCCTCAAGGGGGAGGATGGCTGGGTCGACAACGACGCGGGCACCAAGGGTCCGATCGCCGCCAAATAAGCGACATCACCAGAATGTGAAGGGGAGCCTGGGCTCCCCTTCTTGTTTTATCTCTTGCCCATGGCTCTCCCCGGCCCCGGTGAGCGGCAACCCTGCACTTCCTCTTGCTATTCACTTACCCTTTTTCGGATAGTCCAGCACGGCCGTCACCGGCCTTTGCGACGCGGCGGCCGACCAGGAGGGGGCGTCGAAGGTGAAGCGGGCGACGGCGCAGGTCGGCATCCGGGTGATCCTGCCGGAAAAGCGGTGGGCAAGGTCGGTGAACTCGGGATCGTGACCAAAGAGCATGACGCACCTGAACGCGTCCCCAAGCTCAGCCATCACCTCAAGCAGGGTCTCGACATCGCCGCCATAGAGCCGCTCGTCCGTGACTATCTCCTCTGGCCGGTAGCCGAGCACCTCGGCGATGATGTTCGCCGTCGACAGGGCCCGGCAGGCGGGGCTCGACAGGATAATGTCGGGCCTCACCCCCTCCCTCGCCAGGCGCACGCCCATCAGGGGAGCGTCGCGCAGGCCCCGTGCGGCCAAAGGCCGCGCCCTGTCAGGCAGCCCCTGCTCTTCCCAGCTCGACTTGCCGTGGCGCACCAGTACAAGGGTTCTCTTCATGACGCCTCCCATGAGGGCCGACGATTGGCCCAGTGTCACCTTTGGCCAGTGACAGATAGGGTTTGCCTGCCGCGCCCTCAAGGCCTGTCACTACGCCCTCCCAATCATAGCGAAGCCGCACCGTTCGGGAATATGGGACAAGCGAGCGGGCAGGCGCTCAGCCCGGCCCCATGGCCGGGCTCACTTCCTCCATGAAGATGAGGCGAAGGGGCTCGGCCAGCAGGTCGTCCGCCTGGCGGGCGAAGGCCTGAAAATAGTCGCTCGCGCAGTGGGCATCCAGGGCGGCCTGGCTCACGAAGGCTTCGCGCATGTAGAAGGTGCCGGGTTCCTCCTTCAGCTCGAACAGCACGTAATCGAGGTTGCCAGGCTCCTGGCGGGTGGGCGCTATCAGCGCGAGCAACCCCTGGCGCAGGCGCTCCTTCATGCCGGCGCGGGCCTTGAGCACGGCGATCGACACTATCTTGTCCGATTCTCTCTTCATCCCTGTTTCTCCACTGTCACATCATCAAGAGACCGGGAGGTGCCTGCCTTCTCATGGCAGCCGCCTCCCCCAACATGGTGCCCAGTGTAGGCATGGCGGTCAGGCCGATATAGATGGCCAGGATGGACAGAGTGTTCAACCGGGTGAACAAAGAGGCGACGGCAGGGACAGATGCGCGGCCAGAGGCGAGCGCCTGGCTCACCGTCAGGGCCTGCTCCAACTCTGAACCCTGAAGTAATAGCTGGTGAAGGAGTGCCCGGAGAGTGTCGTCTTCTTCACCCTGGTGGCGCGCCTGGCGAGGGATCTGTATGGGGGGCGGGTGCCCAGCAGATGAAAGACCACCTCCTGATGGCCCATGGTGCGCGCCCAGCCCATCATCTCGTTGAAGATGGCGAGCCCCCTGCCCCAACCCGCCCTGGCGATGACGATGGCTATCTCGATCCCCTCCTCATCGGGCTGAAGACCGCACCACCCCACCAGGGCGCCATCGATGAGGACGGCACGCACGCGGCAGCCGGGCAGCGCGTCTATCGCCAGCTTCTCATCCATCCAGGCACGCACCCCGGCGGCATCGAAGGTGGGGTGGTCAATCAGGTGTTTTCGCAGCGTCTCGTCGTTGACCAGGGGCAGAAAATCCTCTGCGGACACGTCACCAAAGGGGAGGAATTTCATAGGCTTGTCATGCTTTCCCAAAGAGTGAGGGGTCCCTAATAGGGGGACCCGTCCTTGTGTCTGGCAACCCAGGCGCCATCGGTGCCCTGCACCAGGGCCAGATCGTCGTCAGGATATTGGACTGTGTCCCCCGCCAGCCTGTCCCCCACCTCGAGATAGACGGCGTCCACCTCACCGTGGTTGAGCAACTGGTGGGCCAGGCCGTTGCCGCCCTTGAAGCCGATGCACTCCCCCGGCGACATCAGATACTCCTCCTCCCCATAGCGCAGGGTGGGGTTGCCCGAGAGCACATAGACGAACTCGTCCTGCAGACCATGATGGTGTTTGAGCGCCGAGATGGCCCCCGGTGCCAGGGTCGTCAGGTTGACCCCAAGATTGGCGAGACCGAAGTGGTCCCCCAGCCTGCGCCGGGTGCGGTGCTTGACCAGGGAGGCAAAGGGCTCCGGATAGAGGGACCTGGCCTTGTTCTCCGGGATCTGTGTGGCCTGAATGGGCGTGCGGTTCGTCATCTCAACAACCTCCGTATTGGCGCCCTGGCGAGGGCAGCAAGAGATCAGCCGGGTGCCTGCCTGAGTGGCAGTCACGCAATCACACAGATACGGCTGAAGGCGGGAGGCTGTCAACGCCGAGATGCAAAGAGCGGGCTCCCGCCATCTCCCGCTGCGCAATGATCCGCCTGCAACCCCCTACAGCACCTCGACCTTGACCTTGATAAGGCCGGATCGGGTGTTGCCTATGGTACTGAATGCAGCCCTTGAGAGATCGATCACTCGCCCCCTCGGGAAGTTGCCCCTGTCGTTGACCCGCACCACCACGCTCTTGCCGTTGGCAAGGTTGGTCACCCTCACCATGGCGCCGAAGGGCAGCGTCATGTGGGCGGCGGTGTTGGCGCTCTTCTGGTAGGGCTCGCCGCTGGCGGTTTTCTTGTTGTGATAGCGATCGGCATAGTAGGAGGCCAGCCCCGTCTGGGTATAACCCCGCCAATTGCCCGCACTGCCTGCATCAGGCTGGCTGCTGCAGGCCGCAAGCAGCAGGCACAGGGAGGCCAGCAGCCCTCTTTGTACCTTGCCTCTCATATCTTCCATCGCCACTCTCATCATCACTTTCAGCACCAATCTGGATCCCGCAAACAGGGGCCTACTCTCTCATATTTCCCATGGAAAACGGGAGGCCCAAGCCTCCCGTTTGTGTGTTCACCCGTCAGTCTGTGTCAGGGTTCAGGCGATGAGCTTATCATCGGCGAAACCGAAGCCCCGCAGCCCCACCACATGCACGTGCTCGTGCTTGCCCTGCACCTTGCGGATGAGCTTGTAGGTGGTGCCCTTCTCGGGGCTGATGTTCTCCGGCGCCGCGATGAGCAGCTGCATGTCCTGGCGCTCGCACAGCTCGAACAGGGTAGCGATGGACTTGCCATCCAGGCGCGCCGCTTCGTCCAGGAACAACAGGCGGCAGGGGGCGATGTCCTTGCCGCGCAGACGGCGGGACTCCTCCTCCCAGCTGATCAGCACCATCAAGAGGATGGCCTGACCGGTGCCGATCGCCTCACCGGTGGAGAGGGCCCCGCTCTCGGCACGCAGCCAGCCATCGGCACCGCGCTGCACCTCGATTTCGAGCTCCAGGTAGTTGCGATAGTCCAGCAGCACGTCCCCCATCACCTGATAGTTGCGCTCCCCCTGCTCTATCTGCGGGTTCAGGCGCTGGAACAGCTTGGCCATGGCCTCGGAGAAGCTCAGCTCCTTGTCGGCGAACAGATCGTTGTGCATGGCGCTCTGATCGGCGAGCGCGGTCAAAAGCCGGGTGTGGGCTTCGCGGATGTTGACGTTGAGGCGCACCCCGCGCACCAGGCCGAAGGCGATGTTCTGCAAGCCTTGGTTCAGCACCCGGATGCGGTTCTGCTCGCGACGGATGATGTTGGTGATCTTGGCCGCCACCTCGTGGGAGGAGAGGGACAGGTGATTTTCCCGCTGCTTGAGCTCGTCAGCCAGACGGGCCAGCTCGATCTCCATCTCCTCGATGGCCTCCACAGGATCGTCCGAGCGGATGATGTCGTTGCGGATGCGATCTTTCAGGTAACGGTAGACCTGCACGTAGAAGGCGACTTTCTGCTCTGTGCTGCGGTTGCCCTCGGAGAGGCGCAGCGCATCGCGCAGGGCCTCGTCGTGAGCCACGGCGACCCGCAGGGCGCCGAGGGCCTTGTCCGACATGGAGCGCAGCTCGTCACTGTCGAGATACGCCAGCTCGCGCTTGTTGAGGCGCTTCTCGACGTCGGTCTCCCGCGCCAGACGCACCACCCGCGACCAGCTGGCCTTGTGGCCCACCAGGGATTTGCGGGCACCGAAGTAGTCTTTGCCTTCCAGCTTGAGACGCCCGCCCAAGGATTCGATCTCGCGCTTGGTCACCTGCAACTGGGCCTCGGCGCTGGTGCGACGGGAGCGGGTACGGATGAGCAGCTCTTCGATCTCCTTCTTGTGGGCGCGGGATTTCTCCTCCATGTCGTCCGACAGGGTGAGCCCCATGGCCCCCAGCTCCTGCTCGAACTCCGCCAGGGTCTGGCCCTTGGCCGAGGCACTGGAATCGAGCGCCGTGCGCAGTTGCAGCGCCTCGGTGTGACGCAGGGCTATCTGCTTGTGCTGCTCGCCGGCGGTGCGGGCGGCCAGCTCGGCGGCTTTGAGCTTCTCTTTGAGGCGCTCGCTCATCTCGGAGGCCTTGCCGAGCAGGTCTTGTGCGTCCTGATAGGCAAAGTGCGGCAGCCGGGCCACCAGCTGATCCAGCGCATAGGCACGGCGCTTCTGCTCCGCCAGCAGGTCGCTCGCCTCGTCGAAGGCCGCCTGCAGGGCAGAGAGATCCTGGGGATCCTGG
The DNA here is from genome assembly GCF_038440395.1 of Aeromonas sp. OTU364. Classification (NCBI taxonomy): domain Bacteria; kingdom Pseudomonadati; phylum Pseudomonadota; class Gammaproteobacteria; order Aeromonadales; family Aeromonadaceae; genus Aeromonas; species Aeromonas sp. OTU364. Next base: position 13,677 of record NZ_JASATR010000006.1, on the reverse strand, counting down.
CGCAGCACCTGCACCAGGGTCTCGAGCTTCTCCAGCCCCTTGCCATGCTGGGCTACAAAGGCTTCGGCGGTTTTAAGTGCCTCCACATCGGCGCGGGCCGCCTCGAGGCGGGTCGCCAGCTCCGTCTCGGCAAAGAGGTGGGCAAAGGGCAGCATCCCCTGCACCAGCTGGATATGGCGGGTCAGCTGGGCGGCGGCCGCCTTGGCCTCGGCCAGCTGCTTGTCGCACTCGGCCATGGTTTCTTGCAGCTTGCGCTGCTCGGCCTGCTTGGCCTGCACTTCGGCCTCGGGGTCCGGGCGGAAGGCGATATCCAGATGCTGGCCGATAAAGTCACGGAAGTGGCCGTAGAGGCGGTGGTACTTCTGCTGCTCGAAGGCGGCCTTGGCGTAGCCCTCGATAAGATTTTCCCGCTCAAGGTCGAGCTGCTCGATGCGTTTTTCCCGGGCGGCGCGGCCAAAGAGCGGCAGCTCGGGGTAGCGGGAGAAGCGCACCTGACGTTTGCTGGTGCGCACCAGCACGGCGTCGCCGAGCTCGTCCGCCTCCACCAGATCCTCGTCAAAGGAGTCGGGGTTGCCCTGGATGAGGTAGATATCTTCCGGGCAATCTTCCAGCTTTTTCAGCCGCTCGATGGCCCCCTCCAGGTCGAGCACCACCAGGGCGCTGCGGGCCGGGCCGTAGAGGGCGGAGTAGTAAGGGGCATCGTCGCTGGAGATGTCGTCGTAGACATCGGAGAGCAGCACGCCCCCCACCTGCTCGGCGACGCGGGCCAGGCGCGGATCCGCCTCCCCGGCTCCCAGCTGGAGGTTGCGAATTTGCCGCTCCAGGGCCTGCTTCTGCCCCTGGATGCGGTTGCTCTCCTGCTCGAACTCCCGCTCCTTGTCGAGCACTGTCTGCATGCCGGCCGAGAGCGCCTCGGCAGTGTCCAAGGCCAAGCCACTCTGCTCGCGCAACTGCTCGAGTTTCTCGAACGACTTGAGCCAGCGCGGGGCCAGCTTGGTGAGATCGCTGATATCACGGCCCAGCTGGGCGCCCTGATGCTCGAGGCTGGCGCGGCGCTGATTGGCCTCCGCCTGCTGATCGGCGAGCTCCTCCTGACGGGTGCGTTGGGCTTCCAGGAAGATCTCCAGCTCGTCCTGGCTGGCAATAAGCTGGCCAGAAGCCTGCTGCAGCTCGTCGCGCAACTTGAACAGCGCCTGCTGGCTGTCGCTCTCTTTCTCGAGGCGGGCCAGCGCGGCGCGCAGTCCCTGCCCCTGATTGACGCGGGCCTTGTCTTCGATATGACGCTTGAGCAGTGCCTGCGCCGTGGGCCAGGCCGCCTCGCGAGCGGTCTCGGGGGCAATGCTCAGCAGCAGCGTCAGCGCGGCCTGATGCTCGGCCACCGCCGCCTTGGCCAGCGCCAGTTGCTGCTCGGCCCCCAGCACCCTGCTGGTGAGGCTCTGCTCGGCGGCACGGAACTGGTGCAGGGTGTCGCTCGCCTGCTCGGCGCTCAATCCCGGCAGCTCGCACTGCGCGCGGGCCGTCTCCAGCGCCTGCACCGCCTGGCGGTACTGGATGGCGCGGGTCTGCTGAATGTCCAGCGCCTGCTGATAATCGGCGAGCTGGGTCTTGAGGCTATCCACCTCTGCCTGGGCCAGCTCCTTGCGCTCTTCCACTTCCAGCAACTGGCAGTGGATCTCTTCCACCACCGCCTGCTGCTGCTCGAGCTTGTCGTTGAGCTCCCGCAGATCGGCACGATACAGCTCTATCTTCTTTTGCAGCGCCACGGCGGCCATCACCTTGGCCAGGTGTTCGGCGGCGGACTCCAGCTCGTCGGTCAGGAGCTTCTCGCGGTTGGTGAGCTGATCCACCTCGTCCGCCAGATAGATGGCGCGCTGCTTCTCTTCCGCCAGCAGGCGACGCTTGCCGGCGAGCTCGGACCTGGCTTTGAGGGCCAGCTCGGAGAGACGGCTCTTCTCGGCGGCGCCCCGCACATACTCGGCCGCCACGTAGTGGGTGGTCTCGGTGATCAGGTTCTTGAACAGATCCCGCTGGCCCTGGGTCTCCTTGATGGCTTCCAGGGTGCGGCGGTTCTCGTAAATGGCCGCCTCCATGTCCTGGAACGCCTTGCGCACCCCGGAGTTCTCCGGCAACAGGTATTCCCGCAGGGAGCGGCTGATGGACGAAGAGATACCGCCGTAGAGGGAGGCCTCGATCAGGCGATAGAACTTGCCGCGATCCTTTTGATCACGCAATTTTTTGGGCGTGATGCCGAACTCGAACATGAAGTTGTGATAATCGGTCACCGTATTGAACTTGGCGACCTTGATGGCCCCCAGCTCGGCGGCGGCCCCCTTCAGATCGGCGAAGGCGCGCACCCGCCCCTTGCCGTCATGGAGTTTTTCCAGCAGCAGATCCGTGGGTTGCAGGCTGTCTGGCACGTCCACCAGGGCGAAGGGGGTGATGTTGACCTTGTTGTCCCGGTTCGCCACCTGCTCCAGGTGCACGCCGACCCAGATGCGCTGCTCGCGGCTGTTCATCACTTCCAGCAGCGAATAGCAGTGACCGCGCTGCAACTTGCCGTAGAGCCCCTTGTCACGGGACGCGCTGGATGAGCCCGCCTCTGTGGTGTTGCGGAAGTGGAGCAGGGACTGATCCGGGATAAGCGCCGCGATAAAGGCCGCCATGGTGGTGGACTTGCCCGCGCCGTTGCCGCCGGACAGGGTGGTGACCAGCTGGTCGAGATCGAAGGTCCGGGCGAAGAAGCCGTTCCAGTTGACCATGGTCAGGGATTTGAATTTGCCTCTCACGCCGCACTCTCCATCAAACCGGCCGACGCCATCGGTGCCAGAACATTAACGTTGCAGATCATCTTCCACCTCCAGCTCCAGCTGCTCTTCGTCCAGATCCTCTTCAATATCCTCGAACAGCGAGTCGCTGCTCGGCATCTCGTCGTCGTGGAAGATGGCCTCCCCCTCCTGGATCATCCGCAGCTGCACGGCGCGGGGATCCTCGTCGGAGCGCACGTCCGCGGCGAAGCGGAACACGGATTCGTTGACCCGGAATTTGTCGCTGTTGCCAAGGGCTGTGATCATCCCGAGGCGCTTTAGACGGCGCATGGAGGTGCGGATCTTCTCGAGCAGCTTCTTCTTGTCGAGATCGGTACCGCCGGAGCGGCTGTTGACCATGCGCAGCAACTGCTTTTCGTCCGCCAGACTCAGCACCTCCTCCTGCAACTCGCCCATGGTGAAGACCCCTTCGGATGCGAGGCGGTCCGGGCTCAAATAGAGGTAGCAGAGCACCTTGCCCACCAGCATATCGAGCTCAGATAAAACGGTTGTTCCGATGTCGGCGCTGGGGCGCGGGCGCAGGTAGAAGAAGCCCTCAGGCGCCTTGATGAGCTCGACCTGATAGCGGCCGTAGAAGATCTCGAGCTCGCCATGGAACTCCACCAGGGCCGAATGCTGTTCGAAATCGTCGGCACTGATGTGGCGCCCCGAGCGCAGGGCGGTGTCGATGCGCGGAAACAAGGGGTTGGCGATGGCCTCTGCGAGCCGCAGGGGCAAGGGAAACTCAGAATTGATCAATGACATAGGCCTGAACCTTGGATCCAGCTTGGTTAATGGGTTTCCATGCGGGTTGGCGGTGCAGCTCGCGCTCACCGCTGGCATGGCCGAGGCGCACCGCCTGGTCTATCAGCAGACGCGCCACGTCGAAGTGGGCGTGGGCCGGGAAATCGAGCAGGTATTCTCGCAGCACGTCGGCGAGATCCAGCTGCTGCCCCTGCTCGGGGTAGCGGGCCAGATAACGCTCGATGCGCTCCGCCAGCGCCTGGTTGATGTCCACCATCTCCATGAACTCCATCTCGAGGGGCACCTCGCCGGTCACCTCCTCGTCGTGGATGGCGATGGTTTCGTCCCTCAGCTCCAGGAGGCGCGGCTCCTCGGCGACTCTGAGCAAGAAGTTGTGCTGCTCGAAGTTGCGGATGGATTCCCGCAACCGCTGGCTGAAGGCGCGGTTCTTGTCCATGTCGATGGCATTGCGGATGAACTTGTGGACGTGCCTGTCATAGCGGGACCAGAGCTCGATGCACTGCTGGCCCCAGGAGGTGATGACGTCGAGCCGCCCCTGCAGGGCATGGGTCAGCTCCTCGACGTGGAGGAGATCGTCGCGCCCCTGGGCCGCTTCCTGAATGTTGAGCAGCCCCGCCTGCAGGCGGTGGCCGGCGGCGTCCAGGGTATCCTGCAGCTCGCGCAGGGTCTGGCCCGTCTCGCGCAGCAGCTTCTCGCAGCTGTGGATGGCGTCGATCCAGTTCTGGGTCAGCAGGGCCGCAATCTCGTTCTTGACCTGATTCTGCTGCTCGTCCATGGCGCGCTGGGTGAGATCGATGCGCCCGAGCGTCTCCTCCAGGGAGAAGGTGAGGCGCGGCAGCACTTCTGCGTCCCACTGCTCCCGGGTATTGGTCTCGAGCGCCGCCTCGCGGGCAGTGTCGAGCTCGGCCGCCAGGTGTTCGAGCAGGATGGAGAGCTTGATGGAGTCGACCTGGCGGTTCTCCATGAAGAAGTCGACGATGCCGACCCCGAGGCGTGACAGGCGATAGAGGCTCTCCCCCGCCACCATGTCGGTGGTGAAGCGCGACAGCAGCTGCTGGCGAATGAGATCGTTGATGGCGTTGTTGGCGCGACCCGAGAGGGTTTCGTCCATCTGGCCGAAGGCGCTGCTCACATAACCGAAGGCGTCGTGCAGCGCGGCCTCCGAGAGATCAGACTCGTCCTCGGACAGCGTCTTGATCGCAATCAGAAAGGCCAGCCTGTCGGTGGGCAGATTCAAGGAGAGGCCCTCCTGTCTGACCCATCCCACCGTCTCTGGCAGGGTACGGGATGTACTCATCATGACGTTATCATCTCGTTGTTATAAACGGGGGTACCAGACCCCTCGTGGTGATTCGGACCCGGGGATGGGCAACCCCGGCGGCGGTATCCCGACCGCATAAACCCTGGCATCCCGGCCATTCAGGCCCCCATGACAGCCCTCAGCCGACCGGCTTCTGGGCCATCACATGGATGTAGCGCCCAAGGGAGACAAAGGGTTCCTGACGACAGTAGTACTGCTCCATGGCCAGCAGATCATCGAATTTCTCGACCTGCTCCTGCTTGTGGCGCATGTAATCGTGAATGACCCGCACCCCTGTCTTGCCGATGATCTTGAGGCCCCCCCGGCCTATCCAGTCATAGACCTGTTCCGGCAACTGGGGGTTGGTGGGCGTGAGCGCGGTCTGACGCTTCTTGTTCAGCCCCTGGCGCACGTAGTCGAAATTGCCCACCACCAGGCTCTGGAACAAGAGGCCATGACGATTGTAAAAAAGCAGCGACAGTATGCCCCCTGCATTGACGAAAGGGAACAGACCGAGCAGGGTCTGGCGGGGCTCGGCGAGCCACTCCAGCACCGCATGGCAGAGCACCAGATCAAAGGTGCCGGTCACATGGGCCTTGAGATCCTGAATGGGGCAATGGATGAGACGAATTCTGTCTTCCAGCCCCTTCTGGGCAATCTGCTCCCGGGCGAGATCCAGCATCTCTGCCGAGAGATCGCACAGCTCCACCTGGTGGCCCATGGCCGCCAGCTTCTGGGCGAAATAGCCAAAACCGCCGCCGGCATCCAGGATGCGCAGGGGCCGGTTGCCAAGGCGCGCCAGGCAGGCTTCGATGTCGCTCCACACCACGGCGGTGCGGATGCGCCCCTTGGTGGAGTCATAAATGTTGCGGGCGAACTTGTCGGCGCGCCCGTCAAAACTCTGATCTTGCTTCAAGACACACTCATCTTCGGCCGCCCCGCTGTGGGGCTCGCAGGAGAAACCACACAGGATTGGGCCACAGGAAAAAAGAGGGGTATTCTGTCACATCCCGGATCCGCTGAAAACTCAAGGACGACACCACAGTGTTTGAGCTTAAAAAATGGTTGGGCCAGTTGCTGATGCCGCTGCCCTTCTCCCTCTCCTTATTGCTGCTGGCGTTGCTGCTGCTCTGGTTCACCCGCTTTCAGAAGAACGGCAAGCTGCTGGCGACCCTCTCCCTGGTGATCATCGCCCTGATGGGGATGAGGCCCGTCAGCTATGAGCTGGCCCGCTCACTTGAGCAGACCTATCCCCCCTTCGAGATAAACCAGCACCCGGATATAGAGGCCATCGTGGTGCTCGGCAACGGTCACGTGAGCGATCCGGCGGTGCCCGAGCGCGCCTGGCAGAACAACATAGCCCTCGCCAGAACCCTGGAGGGGGTGCGCCTCGCCCAGGCCTATCCAGAAGCCGAGCTGGTCTTCTCCGGTTATGTGTCGGGTGATCCCCTCTCCAACGCCGAGGTCAACGCCCGCATGGCGACCAGCCTCGGCATCCTCCGCTCCCGAATGACGTTGTTTGAAAACAACAAAGACACCCATGACGAGGCGGTCAGCATCAGCGCCCACCTCAAAGGCAAGCGGGTCGCGCTGGTGAGCTCGGCCACCCACCTGCCCAGGGCCATGGCCCTCTATCGCGGTCAGGGACTCGATGCGGTGCCGGCCCCCACCGACTACACCGCCAAGCAGAGCCAGGAGCCGCAGCCCCTCTACAGCTACCTGCCCAAGGGGCGTTATCTGATGTATTCCGAGGCTGCCATTCACGAGTGGATTGGGGTATGGTGGGCCCGTTTGCGGGGGCAGGTTAACGAATGAGCGATCGGTTCTTGCATTCCTGATTTGGATCAGGAAAGCGAAAAAAAATTACGTCATTTGCCGCCGGGTCAGCTATCTTGGGCTCGGTTCAATTCATATAATGTTGCGCAATCAAATGCCTAGGAGATTGAGAAGATGAGACAGCACCTGGTAATGGGTAACTGGAAACTGAACGGCACCAAAGCTTCTGTCGAAGCTCTGATCAAAGGACTGACCCCGGCTGCTGCCGCTCATCCTTCCGTGCAAGTCGCCGTCTGCCCGCCGGTTATCTTTTTGGGTCTGGTTGAACAGCTGACCGCTGGCAGCAAGATCGCTTACGGTGCCCAGAACGCCGACGTTCACGAGTCCGGCGCCTTCACCGGCGAGAACGCCCCCTCCATGCTCAAAGCCTTCGGTTGCACCTACTCCCTGGTCGGCCACAGCGAGCGTCGCACCCTGCACGCAGAGACCGACGACGTGGTGGCTGCCAAGTACGAAGCCATCCAGAAGGGCGGCCTGATCCCGGTACTGTGCATCGGTGAGACCCTGGAGCAGTTCGAAGCCGGCGTGACCAAGAACGTGGTCGAGACCCAGCTCAAAGCCGTCATCGACCGTTGCGGCATCGCCTCCTTCGCCAACGCCGTCGTGGCTTACGAGCCGGTATGGGCCATCGGCACCGGCAAGACTGCCACCCCGGAAATCGCGCAATCCGTTCACGCTCACATCCGTCAGTACCTGGCCGGTTTTGACGCCGCCGTGGCTGCCAAGGTACAGATCCTGTACGGTGGTTCCGTCACTGGCGCGACCGCTGCCGACCTGTTCGGTCAGCCGGACATCGACGGTGGCCTGGTGGGTGGTGCGTCCCTGAAAGTGGACGACTTCTCCCAGATCATCGCTGGCGCCGCCCAGTAAGTGACGCAAGAGAGGGGCCTGGCCCCTCTCTTGATATCGCTTTCCTATGGGTCCCCTTCTTCCATAGGAAAGCCGATATAGTAAAAACGGCTGGCCCCATTTTCAGATATTGATATTCGACAACTCAGATCCAGAGGCACTCATGACCAAACAAATCAAACGTATTGGTGTTTTGACCAGTGGTGGTGACGCACCGGGTATGAACGCAGCCATTCGCGCCGTGGTGCGCGCCGGTCTGCATCATGGCCTGGAAGTCTACGGCATCTATGATGGCTACCTCGGTCTGCATCAGGACAGGATCGTCAAGCTCGAGCGCCACAGCGTCTCCGACGTGGTCAATCGCGGCGGCACCTTCCTGGGCTCTGCCCGTTTCCCCGCGTTCAAGGACCCGAAAGTGCGCGCCGAAGCGATCGAGAACCTTAAAAAACACGGCATCGACGCCCTGGTGGTGATCGGCGGTGACGGCTCCTACATGGGTGCCAAGAAGCTGACCGAAGAGGGTTTCCCCTGCATCGGCCTGCCAGGCACCATAGACAACGACATCGCCGGTACCGACTTCACCATCGGCTTTGACACCGCCCTGAACGTGGTCGTCGACGCCATTGACCGCCTGCGCGACACCTGCAGCTCCCACCACCGCATCTCTGTGGTCGAAATCATGGGCCGCCACTGTGGCGATCTGGCCATGTCCGCCGCCGTTGCCGGTGGCGCCGAGTACGTGATCGTGCCGGAAGTAGCGTTTGACAAGGAGAAGCTGCTGCAACAGATCAAGGAAGGCGAAGCCAAAGGCAAGAAGCACGCCATCATCACCATCTGCGAGCACGTCACCGACGTCAACGCCCTGGCCAAAGACATCGAAGCCATGACAGGCCGCGAAACCCGCGCCACCATACTGGGTCACATCCAGCGTGGCGGCTCGCCGACCGCCCGCGATCGCATCATGTCCAGCCGCATGGGTGCCTTTGCCGTCGAGCAGCTGCTCGCCGGTCAGGGTGGCCGCTGCGTCGGTATCCAGGGCAATGAGATGGTGCACCACGACATCATCGACTGCATCGAGAACCTCAAGCGCCCGTTCGATCAGGAGCTGTACGATCTCTCCACCACCCTGTTCTAAGCCACTCGGCTTTTTACCGGCTGTTGATGACAAAAACCCTCCGATGGAGGGTTTTTTTATGCCTGCCGGTTGTCATCAGCCCCCTGCTGACAGGCACAGGCCACCGCCTTCCAGCCCCCTCCGTGTGCCAGCCTGCCGAACCGCACCCTGTTGCGCTGCTGCCGGATAAGTTGGCGATACAGGCGCTCCCTTTCGTTTCGCCACGCGCTACTGAGGTTTCCCCCTCTCCCGCAGACTCTTGCCCCTCCCCTTGCCCGCACTCTCGCTTATCCCCCCGTCATAAAGCCTGAACTTGCACCCCACTCTCTCACCACAACGCCTCTCAAGGCGCCTCGCGCCCTGCGTCCTCTGACAATGGGCGCCCCATGCCTGAGTGCCTGTCTCTGCGTGCCTGTCTTTGTGCTGTGATGCAAGCTCACGCCTCTTGCCATGATGCCCCCCAAAAAGCGCGGCTTGGCGGGCGGGGCTGGGGGTCTTTTCCCAGCCGAATGTCTGCTGTTTTACCCTGTTTTCCCCTGTGAATTGAAATTCTGCCTGAAGGTGATGACGATAAAGCACCGTCCCGACAGGGTTTACCCCATGGCGGGCAGATAAAAATGATGAGATAAAGGAAATGACACTACCAGCCAGCCAACTCATCATTGGCGACACTTACAGGCGCATCATACTGCCATTTTTCGCCACAAAAGTTGATGATCACCAAAACAGTCTCGTACAAACCCCATCAAAAAATGCAAACGAAAAACCATAAGTGACTGTATATAAACAATATAGTGATAAATATCATGAGATAGAAATCCACCACCCCCTGAGCGGGTGATAAAACGGCCACAAAATTACAAAAACACAGCACTACGACACCGCCAACCTGATTTTGCCACATAATTACATTTTTCATTGTTATCCCCTGTCATTGTGGTATCTTGGTCTCATCATCAGTCAGCCAAGGGAGACAAAATAATGAAAGAGTTCGTTGTTACCGCCATTTTTACCGTGTTTTTCACTCTAGTTGCCGTCTCTCTGCCCTCGCTGGCACAGCTCTAAGGCGGTTAATCGGTCAGGCAGCCGCTTGACCTGCGTCTTGATAGCGCCACCAGGCCGCAAAAACACCCGCAAAGGTAGGTTTTTGAGGGCTTGCTCAGGAACAGGATGCCAGTCAGAAGTTATTGACCATCAGTGAGCATTTAACGACCTGATCGTCATGATCGCCGTTCTTGCAAGGGGAGCCTCAGTGCTCCCCTTGCCGCATCTGTCTCTGCGGGATTTACTCTTGCCCCCCCGCCCGTCACAATGTCCGCTGGATTTGCCATGCAGGAATCACCATGACTCAGGATGCTCTGCGCCACTGGCGCCGTGACCTTCACCGTCTCCCCGAAGCCGCCTGGTGTGAATTTCGCACCAGCGCCCTCATCGCCCACCACCTATCCGAACTCGGTTTTTCCGTCATGCTGGGGGACAAGCTGCTGGCCAGCAACCTCATCATGGGACGGGAGATAGACGTCGCAGCCCAGAAGGAGCGAGCCCTGCGTCAGGGGGCCCACCCCGACTGGCTGGCCCGCATCGACGAGATCACCGGTGTGATGGGGGTCTGGGACAGCGGCCGCCCCGGCCCCACCCTGGGCTTTCGCTTCGACATAGACGCGGTAGAGGTGGAGGAGAGCCGGGAGCCGGCGCACCAGCCCTGCCAGGAGGGGTGGCACTCAGCCAACCCGGGCTGGATGCACGCCTGCGCCCACGATGGCCACACCGCCATCGGGCTGGTGCTGGCCGAGCGGATCGCCGCCCTGACCGAGCGGCTCAACGGCCGCATCAAGCTCTTCTTCCAGCCTGCCGAAGAGGGGTGTCGCGGCGGCAAGGCGCTGGCAGCAGGCGGTCAGCTCGATGATGTGGATGCCCTGCTGGCGCTGCACATCGGCATTCATGCCAACAGCGGCGAGCTGGTGATCAACCCCACCGAGTTTCTCTGCTCCACCAAGTTCGATGTGGAATTTATGGGGCGCGCCGCCCACGCGGGGCTCGAGCCCAACGCCGGCAGCAACGCCCTGGCGGCGGCCTGCATGGCCACCACCGCCATGCTCGGCATCGCCCGCCACCGGGACGGCATGACCCGCATCAACATAGGCCAGCTCAATGGGGGCAGCGGTCGCAACGTGATCCCGGGTCACGCCCGCCTGATGGGAGAGACCCGGGGCGCGACCCCGGCCCTCAACGACTACATGTTCGGCCAGGTGCAGCAGATAGTGGAAGGGGCCGCCATGATGCAGGGGGCCAGCTACCTCATTCGCAAGCAGGGGGAAGCCATCGGCATAGAGAACAGCCCGGCCCTGCTCGAGGAGATAGTGCCCCTGGCCGAGGCGCTCAAGCTTGAGACCATCCACACCCGCCGTTTCGGCGCCAGCGAGGACGCCGGTTTCCTCATTGAGCGGGTGCAGCAGCACGGCGGTGAGGCCGCCTACCTCATTCTGGGGGCCAATCTGGCGGCGCCTCACCACCATCCGGAGTTCGACTTCGACGAGGCCGTGCTGGCCCCCGGTGTCGCCCTGCTCGAGGCCTGGCTGCTCAGCCGCCTTGGCACCTGAGAACGCCAGCGATGAAAAAAAGCAGCCCGAGGGCTGCCTTTCTTGTCTTTGCGAAGTCGCCTGGCGCCGGGCTCAGCGTCCCAGCACTATGTCAGAGAGGTGGGCGAAGTGATGGATCTCGTGGGTCGCCTCGCAGGGCCCCTGCTGGCGGGCGGGGTTGTACCAGCAGGTCGCCAGCCCCTGGGCGGCGGCACCGGCGATGTCGGTCTTGGGGTTGTCCCCCACCATCAGCACCCGCGCCGGGCTCGGTTGCCCCATCAGATCCAGGGCGTGCTGGAAGATGGCGGCAGCCGGCTTGGTCACCTGCACCTCGTCGGAGATAACGAGGGGCTCAAACCACTCGTTCCAGCCCAGCTTGTCGAGACGACCGCGCTGGGGCAGGCTGAAACCATTGGTGATGATCCCCATCCTGACCCGGCTCTTCAGGGCCAGCAGGGTCTGCTCCACCCCCTCCAGCGGCACGCTCAGGGCGATGATCTGCTGCAGGAAGGTGTCATTCATCGCCATGGGCGCCACGTTCACCTGCTCGGCAAACATCGAAAAACGGGTCTGCTGCAGTTGGGTGGCGTCTATCTCACCTGAGTTGTATTGCTGCCACAGCCTGTGGTTCAGCTCGTGATAGGCCGCCATCCTGGGGGGCGTCGGCGTCACGCCATAGATCTGCAGGGTGCGCTCCAGTGCCTGGGCGACCGGGAAATCGAGCAGGGTCTCGTCCAGATCGAACAGCACCCAGTCATAGCTTGCTTGTTTCACGCTTGTCCTTATTGGTTGTACTTGGCCATTCATGTGGCGGGCTTGACCATGCCGAGCTGGCTGGCAAGCAGCGTCAGCGACAGCCTGACGCCAAACCCGGTCACTTCTCTGCCGACCACGCCGTTGCCCCCCTTGTTGCGAAAACCGCTCAGGTCGAGGTGCAACCAGGGGGTCTGCCCGGGCACGAAGCGGCTGAGGAAGCGGGCGGCGTCGATGTGATCCGGCGAGCTACCCGGGGCGCACTGTAACAGATCGGCCCACTCGCTATCGAGGTTGTCGTCGAAATCCTCGTCCAGCGGGAAGGGCCAGATCCGTTCACCGCTCTGCTGCCCCAGGCGTATCAGCTCGGGAAGCCAGTCGGGGCGATTGGTGAAGGCGCCGCTGTAGCGGCTGCCGAGCGCCCGCTTGCAGGCACCGGTCAGGGTCGCGTAGTCGATCAGCAGATCGGGCTCCCCTTGGGCCGCGAGCGCCAAGGCATCCGCCAGCACCATGCGCCCCTCGGCGTCGGTGTCCACCACCTCTATGGTGGTGCCATTGAGGGCGGTCACCACCTCCCCCGGTCGGTAGGCTTTGGGGCCTATGTGGTTCTCGGCGATGGCGAGCCAGCAGTGCACCTCAACGGGCAACCTGGCCCGGCTGATGGCATGCAGGGTTCCGAGCGCCACCGCGCTGCCCCCCATGTCCAGGTGCATGCCATACATGCTGCCACCCACTTTCAGGTTATAGCCCCCGGAGTCGTGGCAGATCCCCTTGCCCACCAGCGCGATGCGGCGCACCGGATTGGCCGGGCAATAGCTGAGCCTGACGATGGCAGCCTGGTTGTCCTCCGAGCCCCTGGCCACCGCCAGGAAGGCGCCGGCACCGAGCTTGGCGAGGGCCGCCTCGTCGAACTCCTGACATTGCCAGCCCTCCTGTTGCGCCAGCTGCCGCGCGAAGGCACGGTAACTGCTGGCATTGAGCTCTGAGGCGGGCAGCACGGCCAGGTGACGGGCCAGCCCGTTGCCCTGCGCCTCGGCCTCGATGCGGGCCAGATCCAGGACGCAGGGGGGAGACAGGGTCAGGCTCTGATAGCCGATGGGCGCCTCGTCGGCGCGTTTGTGGGTGGGCAGCGGCACATCGGCCGCCAGCAGAGTGGCGAGCACCAGCTCGGCCAGCAGCGCCCGGGGCGCCTCATCGAAGCCCTCCAGGTGCAGCGCCAGTTGCGCCACCTTGAGACCCGCAAGGGGGGCTGTCCAGGAGCGGAGCTGCTTGTAGAGCCGGTGATCCAGAACGGGCGCCGAGTCCACGAAGATCACCAGTTGCAGACCCTGACCATCCGCCAGCCGGTAAGGGGCCGGCAGACCCAGGGCTATCTGGGATGCCACCCCGGCGAAGGCCGGTTGCGCCAGCAGGGCGTCGCGCCCGGTCTCGGCGACCAGCAGCAGTTTGACGGGAATGTCGCTCGCCATCACCTCGTTCAGGGTGGTGGTCTGCATGGTTATCTTGGGAGGAAGGTAGTTGAAAGCGTGCATCACAGGGAGAGGCCTCATCCATGAACAGAAGCCAGAATGATACCGAACAAATGGGACTATGGATCGCCACCATATAAATTAATGTGCTGGATCAGGCTGATACACGGGAGGATCGGGAGTGATACAGGGAGGAGAAAAGAGAATA